>CAIVEA010000979.1 GCA_903904765.1 uncultured Chloroflexota bacterium | reverse complement strand
TATTGTGCCAGTTGGTGAAAATCGTCGCGCAGGCGGGGATACAGCGTCAGGAATTGCGCGTAACGTTCCTCGTACAGCTTACGGTTGGCAGCCTGCGGCTCGGTGATCGCACCCAAGCGCACCGTCGCGGCACACGCAGCGGGCAGGTCGGCATACACGCCCGCACCCACGCCCGCCAGCAGCGCCGCGCCCACGCTGGCCTGTTCGGTCAGCAGCGTGCGTTGCAGCGGCAACCCGAACACATCAGCCTGAATCTGCCGCCACACGTCGCTTTCTGCGCCGCCGCCTGCTGCGATGATGCGCTCCACCGAACCGCCCAGACTCAGGCTGATTTCGAGCGCCTGACGCAGCGCGAACGACACCCCTTCCATCACCGCCCGCGCCAGATGCCCGCGTGTGTGATGGGCGCTCAGGCCGATGAACCCGCCCCGCGCCTGCGGGTCACGATGCGGCGTGCGTTCGCCGGAGAGGTACGGCAGGAAGATCAGACCGTCCGCGCCGGGGGCAACTGCCGCTGCCTCCGCGCTCAGAATCGGGTAGGCTTCCGGGTTGCCCGTCAGCCCGACGATGCCACGTAACCAGCGCAACGACAGCCCCGCCGACAGCATCGCGCCCATGATATACCATGTATCCGGCGCGGCATGGTTGAACACATGCAAGCGCGGGTCAGCTTTGATGCTCCCGCCGCTGCCCGTGATCGGGGTGAACACCTGCCCGCCGCTGCCCGTCGTCACCGAGGCGCTCCCCGGCACGATCAGCCCGTTGCCGATGGCCTGCGCCGGTTGGTCGGCACAGCCTGCCATCACGGGCAAGCCAGCGGGCAGCCCCATCTCATCTGCTGCTTCCCGCCGCAGGAAACCCGCCAGCGCCGCCGAAGCCCGCAGCGGCGGCAGCAGATCGCGCCGCAACCCCACTTTGGAGAGCAGCGACTCCGGCCACTCCCGGCGGTTGATGTCGAAGATGCCCGTACCCGCCGCGTCGGTCACATCGGTGGCGCGTTCGCCTGTCATCTTCAAGCGCACGTAATCCTTCGGCAGCAGCACCACGCGGGCAGCATCTACCGTCGCAGCCTCATGGCGCTGCAACCACAGCAGCGTCGCGCCCAAAAATCCTACTGCGGGTAGCGTTCCGGTCAGCGCGGCATAGGCTTCTTCGCCCAGCGCCACCACCAGATCATGCACTTCGGCGGCGGTGCGCTGGTCAGCCCAGATAATGGCGGGGCGCAGCGGACGATCTGCCGCATCCAGCAGCACCGTCCCGTGCATCTGCCCGCTGAAGCTGATGCCCACCACCGACGCGCCCGGTTGCTGTGCCAGCAGGCGGCGCGTGACGGTGACGGTTGCCCGCCACCAGTCGTCCGGGTCTTGCTCGGCGCGGTCAGGCGCGGGGCGCTGAATCGGATATTCTTCGTTGGCAACTGCCAGAATTTGAGCGCGTTCGGGATCAAAAAGGACGGCCTTCGCGCTCGATGTCCCAATATCAATACCGAGTAAACAAGCCATTTTGGACACGACCTATCGTTAAACCGCGCCGGAAGTGGGTGTCCTTTTCACAAGGTTGTGTTCCAACGCGAAGCGTATCAAATCGGAACGGGATGTCAGATGCAGTTTGCGCTGCACATTCGCCCGGTGAGTCTCCACCGTGCGCGGGCTGATGTACAGATAGTCCGCGATGCTCTGGCTCGTCCACCCATCCGCCGTCAAACTCAGCACTTCGCGTTCGCGGTCGGTCAGGGTTTCATACGGGTCGCTGCTCCGCCCCTTCGCCCGCACAATATATTCCTCGACGGCTTCCAATGTGATCGGATCGCTCACATAGCGTTTGCCCTGTATCGTCTGACGCACAGCCGGAACCAGATGATCGGTGCTTTCGCCCTTCAATACATAACTGCGTGCGCCATGCCGGAACGCCTCTGCCACATGCGCGATGTCATCATACATCGAAAGGATAATCACGCGGGTCTGGGGGAATATTTTGGTTGCCTGTCGCGTGACTTCAATGCCGTTGATGCCGGGCATACCGATGTCCACAATCATCACATCCGGTCGCCAGTGTTCGAGCTGGCACAGGGCTTCGGTACCGTCCCCCACATCAGCCACCACCCGAAAGTCCGGTTCTGCCGAGAGTAAACTCCGCAGCCCTTGCCGGACGATCTGGTGGTCATCAACCAGCAAAATCCGTATCTTGGTTTCACTCATAATTCCTCAGGTATAGTCACTACAAGCGGGAAACGTGCCTGCAAACGAACACCTTCCCCCGGCATTGTGTGAACATCGAAATGCCCGCCTAACTCGGTGGCACGGGCACGCATTCCCGGCAGTCCGGTGGATGTGGGCAGAACTCGCGCCGGGTCATAGCCTCTACCGTAATCACGCACCTGTACCACCAACTCTCCATCAGCCACGTTCACGCGGACTTCAACGCTGGTCGCCCCCGAATGACGCGCAACATTGGTCAGTGCTTCCTGAACGATCCGATAAGCCGCCGATTCGATTTCCGAACAGAAGCGTTCGCCTTCTACACCCTTATGCTCAAAGATAACGCGAATCTGAGTTTGTGCCTCATAGCGTTCACATAGCCATAATAACGCTGGCAATAACCCCAGATCATCCAGCATGGCCGGGCGCAAATTGAGCGACAGATCACGCACCTGCCGCAACAGATCGTCCACCACCCGCCGCGAATTGCCCAGTTCCTCATCCTTCAAGCGGCGGGCGCTCATCTCAAGGCTCATGCTCAATCCGGTCAGCGTTTGACCGATCTGGTCATGCAATTCGCGGGCGATCTGACGACGCTCATATTCCTGTGCAGCAACCAACCGACGCGATAGAGCGATGTGCTGCGTGCTGACCATCTGCAACTCTTTCATCAGATTAGCCTTTTCCAGCAAAACGGCAATCTGGAAGGCCAGCGTTTCCAGCAGGTGTTGCTCGGTCGCGGTATAGGCATTCACCCGCGTGGACTCCAAATTGATCGCACCGATCACCTGCTGCTCATGGTTCTTCAGCGGCACACACAATTCCGAGCGAATATCGGGATGAATGGCGACATAATGCGGGTTGGAGCGCACATCGCCCACACACATGCTCTCTCGGTTATGCACCACCCAGCTAATCACACCCCGATCAAGGTACAGAGTGGATGGAGTCACGCCATCTCGCTGCGACCGCTGTTCCAAATAGTGAGTTGTTTCTTCAGTCACAGCGAGCAGAGTCAGGCGATCACGCGCTTCATTAACCATCAGCAACGCGCCAATCGTATACTCCACCGCGCCCGCCAGAATCTTCATGGCCTTCGTCGCCAACACTTGCGGATCGTGGATGTGTTGCAACTGCTGACCCACTTCATACAGCATGGTCACTTCGCGCATCCGGCGCACCGATTCCAATTCCATCCGTTTGCGCTGGTCAATATCGGTCACGATCACCAGCGTCCCTACAAACCGCCCTACATCGTCCAACAGGGGGGTGCTGGCGAGGATGACCCAGATGTTCGCGCCATCTTTGCAGCGCAGTCGGGTTTCTGTCACCCGGTTATCCACCATCGGGGCATGTGCGAAAACACCTTCCGACTCATGAACAAAATCCATCATTTGACGATTCAGGATTTCTGTCCGTTCATATCCCAGCAGATCCGCCATGCGCTGATTGACATAGCGCGTACACCCCGATTGATCGAACAACCACACGCCCTCCTGCATGGTTTCGATCATACGTCGGTAGCGCATTTCGCTCTCGTCCAGCACTTCTTTAGTGCGCTTACGGGCACTAATATCTTGAACAATCACATACAGATACAGCGGTTTTCCGGTAATGTCGCGCACCAACGACAAATTGACCTGACACCAGATGATTTGCTTATCGCGAGTAATCAATCGCCAATCGTTGTTATTCCGATCTTGCTGCCCACTCAGAATGCATTCAATCCGCAGAATCACGCCTTCCTGATCGTTACGATGGAACCAGTCAACGATCTGACGCTGAAGTAGCGCCTCCGACGAAAACTGAAGCAGGTCGCATAACGCCCGATTGACCCGGACAACCCGTATATCCGTCGTACTGATATAGGCCATACCTACCGCTGCCTGCTCAAACGCGCTACGAAAACGCATTTCGCTGTCGCGTAGGGAATTTTCCATCCACTTCTGCGTGGAAATATCTTTGATGAGCGCCACGCAGTAAGCAGGTTGCCCGACCGCATCCCGCACCAGAGACAGCGTGATTTGCGCCCACACCGTCGAGTGATCTGCCCGCAAAAAACGCTTACTCAGCGTCACCGCGTTCCCCGTGCCGGATAGCAACTCCTGCAACGCTGCCGAACACCAATCTTGATCCTGTGCGGCGGTGATATCCTCAAGCGTCTTGTGGAGCAATCCTTCATCCGAATACCCCAGAAACGTACACGCATACTGGTTCACCCGCAGGAAATGCCCTTCTAAGCTGAGATGGGCTATCCCTATCGAGGCTTGCTCAAATGTAGCGTGGAAACGTGCCTCACTGTCGTGTAGCGCCTGCTCCATCTGCTTCCAGCGTGTCACCTCATGTGTCGTCACCATCACTGCCGGACGACCATTAAACTCGATGAACCGCGCTGAAACTTCCATATCAATCAGGCTGCCATCCTTCAATCGGTGTTTCCACACCCCTAAATGACGAAACTCCGTCCACGCGCCCTCATCATCCCGTGTCAAATGCAGAATATCCCTTGAGGACTGAATATCATCCACCGACATCTGCAAAAATTCTTCGCGGGAATAGCCATATTGTTGAATGGCAGCGTGATTGACATCACAAAACACCAGCGTATCACGGTCTATGATGGCAGTGGGTTCGGGGTAATTGCGGAATGAAAGCTGCTGCAAATCGCGTTCGGTTTGCACCAGACGGCGTATCTCGCCCACACGCAGTCCGATCTCATCGGTCAGTTCCGCCAGTTGCTCCATCTGGTTCATCACCTGCACTTGCTGGGCGCAGACATGCAGGGCGGCAAAGGTGCGCCCCGATTCGCTAATGGGGAAAGCCGTAATCGCGCAGCGACCTTCTAGCGCAGGTGACCCGAAATCCGAAATGATGCGCGGCGAACCATTCAAAAGATGCGTATAGACAGGCTCTAAACGAGGAATCAGGCTAGGAAGCGCATCCACTGCTGTGCCAGATGCGAACACATCCCCGTAACGCCCGCTGGACGTGAGCATCCCCACCCAGACCAACGGGAATCCAGAATCAGCTAACTGATCGCAAAGACGCTGCATCAACCCGTCTTCACGGCGTGTGCGTAATAGGACATGGCGACACAAGCTGATGGCCTGTTCTAGCGAACAGCGCGATTGCTCATCCGACCCTACAGTGCTATCCATAATCCCCGACAAACGGCATATAGATGCTAATACCGACCATTACTTCATTTGGTCTATGCACAAAAAACACAAGCATAAACCATTAACGTCTCACTGACCGCTAATCATGACATTATAACCATAAACTGAAAAATGGGAGTGAATCGTTATTGTCACAACCGGAGCAGGTTCAGCGAACCATCCGGGTCGAGGAAAGGCCGCGCTTGTTCGACCATCAGCAGCACCGCCGCCCGTTCCGCCGCCGCTGGCACGACCGCCGCCCACAGGCGATCCAGCGCCGCCGCCAGCGCCGCCGAGTCGCGCAGCGCCGCCGGGTCGAACACCGCCAGCGCCGCCAGTACACCAAGCGCATACCGCAGCGGCTCGATGCCCTGCGCCAGCGCCAGCCGCATCGTCCCCACCAGCCGATCATCCCAACCGAGCTTGCGTACCGGATCGCGCCCCACGCGCTCCACGGTGTCCCGCAGATAGGGATTGGTCATCCGCGCCAGCAGATCATCGGCATAAGCTGTATAGCCCGTTGGCGTGAACAGCGGGTCGAGTCCGGCATATTTGCGGCACAGCGCCGCGCCCGACTCCTCGATGAACGCTTCACGCAGGAAAACCATCACATCCGGGTTGGCACGCAAGTCCGAGATGTGCGTCAGACCCGCTGCCCCGGCAATATAAGCCGCCAGCGCATGAGTGGCGTTGTGACCGTACAACTTGGCTTCCTCGAATGGCAGCAAATCGGTCTTTTCCTCGAAAACGCGAATGCCGCGCTCGAACGGTTCAGGGAAGTCAATGCGCGTAATCAAAATGCGGTTGAACGCCTCCACCAGAAACGCCCGTTCCGTCCCCTCAGTGACAGCGGCCAGCCCCAACGACTCGCGCTCCTGCGGCGTGACCAGCCCGCTCATTTTGCCGATCACCGTGTTCAGAAAGCGCACCCGTTCGCGCACAGCGGCCTGTTCATCCGCCGGAATCACGCTCATCACCGCCTGTTGCAGATGTTCGGCGGCGTGGTTATGGTTCTCAGCAGCGTAGATGACGGCACGCGGGCCATGCTGTGCCGCCTTGCGCCGCAGCCCTTCCGCCAGAACACGATGCAGGCTGCCGGGCGAATCGCTGCTGTAAAAAGCGATGCTTGGCACTGCTGTAGCGATCTCCTCAGCCTCCGCAATTGCTGCGATCAGCCGCGCACGATCCTCGTCCTGCGCCGGATTTTCGATTTCTACCACGCCAATACGGGCGGATTCGATGCGGTCTTCATGTGCGATATTCACGCTGAACTGACCGCCCGCCGCCCGTAAATCGGCTACTGTTTGCTCCATCACCTCGGCGACGACCAAGCGCCGGAACGCGCCCGAACGGTATGCTTCGTACAGGAACAATCCCGATTGGATCGCCCCGAAGCCAAACCCGACAAACGTGCGCGTTCCGGTGAGCGTCACTAGCGCATCTCCTGTCCGCCAGTGACGTTGATGGCCTGTCCGGTCATATAACCGGACTGTTCGGAGGCCAAGAACACCATCACGTTCGCCACATCTTCGTAAGTGCAACCGCGCTTCATCGGCACTTCGTTCATGTACTTCTGGCGCACTTCTTCTTCGGTGATATTCCAGCGTTTGGCATACTGCTTGTAGAGCGAGTTAACCCACAGCGGCGAGTCGAGCAGGTTGCCGGGGCAGATTGCGTTCACGCGCACTCCGAACTCCGCCAGTTCCAGCGCGGCGCTCTGAGTCAGACCGATGCCGCCGAACTTGGAAGCCGCATAGGCCGAGTTCTTAAAGCTGCCCTTCTTGCCGGACTTGGAGTTGATCTGGATGATCGCGCCGCTTTTCTGGGGCTTCATCACCCGCGCCGCATGTTTGACGGCAAGGAAGTAGCCCACCAGATTCACATTGATGACCGTCTGCCACCGTTCCAGCGCGAACTCTTCGACTTCGCCCGCCAGCACGATTCCGGCATTCGCCACCATGATGTCCAGCCGCCCGAATTCACTCATGGCGCGGTCTACCACACCCGCCATTTGCGCTTCGTCGGTCACATCCAGCTTCATGCCAATCGCCCGCCGTCCGGGGTAATCGCGTTCGATGGCGGCGACAGTTTCGGTCACGCCGGCCTCGTTCACATCGGTGACGATCACATGGCAGCCTTCCGCCGCCAACCGCTGACTGAGCGCCTGCCCCAACCCCTGCCCGCCACCCGTCACGATGGCGATTTTATCCTGTAGTTTTCCGGTCATGAGTGTGCGTCCTTATGCGATTACGGCAGCAACAGGCGTAAGAATTCAGCTTCGGCTTCCACCGTCCACTCGCGTTCGTCCTTCAGCTTGGCATACACGGTAGGCAGCACGTCCTTGAGTTTCTCGATCGGGGTCAGCGGGAAATCCTTGATGTGCGGGAAGATCACCACCTTGCCGGGGAACGTGGCATCCTGCACCGCCACCAGCCCATCATGGAAGGCGCTCAGCGACCCCACCGCCGCCACCGCACGGTTGCGCGAGAGGATTCCGGCCTCACCCTGATTCAGCATCGAGCGCAAATCCTCGATGGTGGAACCGGACTGCCCGATTACACGCACACCACTCAAGTAGGTACTGCTCAGGTCATAGGTCGCCATCGTGCCACGCGCCACACCCGCGAAAATATTCATCACACCGTCTTTGGCGAGGAACGGCATCGAGTCCGCGATCAACTTGGGGACGGGCGCGAGCATCACAATGTCATCGAAACCCTGCGCCTGATACGCTGTCAGTTTAGCCGCGTCCTCCGGGCGAGAAGGATTCAAGCAGATGTACTCAATCCCGTTGGCCTGTGCCTCGCCCAAAAAGCTTTCGTACAGGTCTTGCAGGCGGTGGTCGCTGACATCGGTGCAGATCACCTGCTTGGGGCCGTTCGGCACTTGCAGCGCCCGCTGAACGTGCATCCGTCCCATCGGGCCAGCCGCGCCCACGAACCACGCCCGCCCACCGTCTTTCAGCGGCGAACGCACCGGCGCAGCGTTATAGGCTTTGGCGATGTCGGGGTCTGTACCGCCCACATACACCCAGCGGTTGTAGTGAATGCGCCCGATGTCCACCTGCGCCGGACGCGCCAATGGCTGATCGGCGACGATAGCGAACACGCCGCCATTGGCGAGGAACGGGCTGGCGGTTTCCAGCGCCACCACGTCCGCGCCCAGCAGCACAATGTCATCCACCTTCTCCACCGGAGGCGCGGACAGGTTGCTCACCTGCGCGATTTCGATATGCAGTTCCGTCGCTTTCTGCTTCAGCCACGCTTCAAACACGGCGGGCAGATTGCTATACAGCACCTTCGCAGGGTGCGAAGCCGCATTAAATCCGGCGCTGATGGTGTAGGGGCGGCTGTCCCCCGCGCCCGTGCCGATGAACCACGCCACACCGCCCGCCTTCAGGCTGGTGCGATAGTCCAGTTGATAGGCGGCGATCACGCACGCCCAAGGTTCGGTCAGGGCGCTCTCGGCATAGCCCGTCGAGGGGCGCACGCGCAGCAGATAGTTGCCTTCGTCGCCGTTCAGCACGCGCTGGTCAATCTTGCCGTAGGTCGAGAAACCGCCTTCGATCTCGTAACCGTAAGCGTAGCCCACGCCCTTCACATACACATCGGCCTGAATGATGAAGCGATCGCCCACCGCGTATTGACCGCGCAGGTTTTCACCCACATTCACCACCGTCATCGAGACTTCATGACCCAGCACGACGGGCGAGGAGCGCATGTTGCGGTAGATGCGCGGGTGTTCCTGCCCCAGCTTAATCACCTTGATGTCCGAAAAGCAGATGCCGCAGGCATCATGCCGCACCAGCAATTCATCCGGGCCAATTGCGGGCATCGGCACATCAATCGTCTGCCCATCTTTGCCCAGATTTTCCAGACCCGCCCCGTACAGCGGCCATATAGTATTGTGATCGGGCAGCGCTTCTGCAACCCGTTGGTAATCTGCCAGTTTTTCCGTCATCGCCTCGCTCCTTATTCTCGAATCAGCCCAGTTCGATTTTTGCCAGAATATCGGCTGGCGACCATGCGCTCGTCAATCCCAGACCTGCGACGCGCCCCGGATGCAGCGCCCGTCCGGCACGGGTGTAGAAATCGTTGCGCGCTCGGCGTTCCGGCAAATAGCCCTTCGCCCATGCGCTCTGGAAGCCTAATCCGGCTGCCCGCTGGAGTACCGTATGTCCGTAGATGAAATAAGCGCCATCCATGAACGCATCCCGCACGGGCGCGAGTTCCGGCGCATCGAAATCGTCCACCAGCTTTTGTCCGTAGCTGTTCATCTCGGTGCCGATGTTCAGCGGCAGCGCGAAATCGTTCGCCCACGATACCACATCGTACAGGTTTTTGACTTTCGCCGCCCGCTGCGCCGTGTCCGCGATGTTCCAGTTGCGATCCGGCACGATATTGAAGGCCACCGCGCCCTTGCCCACCAGCAGTTCCAGCAGTTCCGGCATGGCCTGTTCGCCCGCCGAGGTGCCATCCAGCCATGCCGCACAGGGCAGCGCGCCACAAGCTTCGACCAGCTGATGGAACGGCTCAACCGTGGGGAATGAACCCGCGTCCGGTTGCACATAGCCCACGCCACCCTGTTTCATCAGCTTGGAGCGCACCGTGTTCTGCATCTTGGCCGCGTCCATCAGCAGCTTATCAATCTGCTCACGCGGCATCGCCAGCTTTTCACTCCACAGCGCCGCCGCCTCACCACGCCGTTCCGCCGCCCGCAGATACGCGGTGACGATGTGGCGCTCGGTGGCATTGCCCGACGGAGTCAGTGGCAGCACATCTTTGTCGTAATCCACCTGCACCGGGTCGAGATAGGCGTTCACCCGCGCCACCAGTTCGCGGTTACGGCGTTCCGCCCGCGCCCGCAAATCCGCCAGAATCGGCGCAGCTTCGGCGGGGATGGCGCTGGAGGTGAAGCCGATGCCCATGTGATACAACACGCCCGGTTCACCGGGGGAGTTGATCTCGCGGGTGGAAAATTCCGGCACATACACCCGCGTTTCCAGCCCCGCGCTGCCGCGCACGCCGGCGCGGTCACAGGCCGCGAAAAACTCATCCACAGCGTCCAGCACATCGAAATCCACCATACCGATCAGGGCAAACCCGTGCCGCTTCGCCAGCCACGCCAGCGAAGTGGGGGAATGTCCGTAAGCATTGAAGCTGTAGAAGGTGTGACAGTGCAAATTGGCGATCTGCCGTTCCACCTCCAGCAGCGCGGGGTCGGTGGCGGCCTGCGACAGCAGTTCACCCAGCGCCCCCCGGCGAATATCCAGATCAAAATCGTTCAGTTGGCTTTCGTAAGCAGTAATCCGGCTGTTGTCAATCATGGTTGGTTGCTTCACTTTTCAGGTACGAAATACGCGATCAATCTACAGCGCCGCCACCAGCGTACTCAGCGACAGGCCATCTTCCGGCACAAAGCGCCGCCAGTATTCCGCCGTCTCGCGGATGTTCTGAATCGTCTGCGCGGGGCGCTCCGCAGTTTTGGCAAACACCTCAATGGTCAGCACAATCTCGCGCACACGCAGCGGCAGACCGTCCTGCTCCAACGCATCATACGAGGCTTGCAAGGCACGCAGCACCTTCTCCGGCGACACAATCCCATTGGCATTGGTCTTGGCGTTGAACGGCTGATGACCGGAACTGTGACCATCGGTCTGCTGCAAATGCACAATCGGCGAATACCCGCCCAGCGTCCGCGCCCACGCATACAGATCGCCATCTTCCGGCGCAGCGAACAGGTGAGGCCGTTCTTCCACATAGGCCATCAGGCGCTGCGCGGCATCGGGTTCACTCATCCAGTCCGCCGCCTCTGCGCCGCCCAGCCACAAATCCGGCAGGTGCTTGCCCTGCCGCAGCGCCATCACATACACGCCGATTTCAGCGCGTCCGGGGCGCTGGTAATGCTGCTGCCCCACCTGATGCCCAACATCCAGCGTCAGATATAACGGCTGTCCGCCACGCTGCTGCACTTCACGCAGCAAGCGCAAGCTGCCGTTGATCGTCCACGGCGGCTGATGCGGACTGTACATCTGCTCCACCGACAACGTAGGCAGCCCCACGCGGGCCGCCATCTGCGCCAGTTCCGCCAACCGCTGCAACAGGTCGGCCTCCAGTTCGGCGTAACGGCGCGGGTCAGCCAGAGTCGCCTGCGAGAAAGCATGACAGAAGAAGCCCAACCCCGCACCCAGACGGGCAGCATTGGCGATCATCACATCCAGCCAGTTGTGCTGGATATGGTCGCGCACACGCGGGTCGGTGTGCGTCAGACCGAGCGTGGCATACGTGCCGTGTCCCGAATAGAAGTTCGCCACGCGCACGCCGGTTTGGGCGGAAGCTTCCGCCACCGCATCCAGCCACGCCCGCAGCGCATCCGGTGGGGTGTACAGCGGGTCACACTCGGTATCTGCGCTGGCTTCGACGGCGCGAATGCCCGCATCCGCCACAATCTGCATCCACTCCTTCGGCTCTGTCCAGCGTTTGGAAGCGAAACAGTTATCCACAGCCAGCGTGATAATCGGGTCGGTTATGGTCACAGCATGTTCCTCTGTGCATCCCTGTACATAAACAAAATAGAGGGCAGTCGTCCACTGACCGCCCTCTATAATCGTGATTCGTCTAGATTCCGCAGCGATTGCGCTTCAAAATCTCGCTGACCGCCTGCGCGGTGGTCGGCTTGTGGCCTTCCAGCGGCAGAATGCGCTCGTGAATGGTGTCGAGTATCCATTCTTTCTGCGGGAAGAACGATTCTTCCAGTTCAGCCGGCGGGGTGATCCAGTTTCGTGCGCCCACCACCGCCACCGGGCCGTCCAGATGATCGAACGCTACCTGACTGATGTTGGATGCCAGCGTGTGCAGGAATGAACCGCGCTCGCAAGCATCGGAGGCCACCACCACCTTACCCGTCTTTTTGACCGATTCGATGATCGGTTCGTAGTTCAGTGGGTTCAGGAAGCGCACATCAATCACTTCTGCCGACAGGTTATGCTGCTTTTGCAGCACATCGGCGGCTTCCAGCGCCCGGTAGAGCGTCGCGCCCACCGTGACAATAGTCAGGTCGCTCCCCGTGCGGCGGACGGCGGGTTCGCCCAGCGGCACTTCGTAGTAGTCCGTCGGCACGCCGCCTTCGACCAGCGTTTCCGTCTCCGGGTACAACCGCTGACTCTCGAAGAACACCACCGGGTCAGTCCCGCGCAGCGCGAGGTTGAGCATGCCCTTCGCATCATAGGCCGTCGCTGGGAAGAACACCTTGAGGCCGGGGATGTGCGCGCAGATGGACGACCAGTCCTGCGAGTGCTGTGCGCCGTATTTCGCACCTACCGACACGCGCAGCACCATCGGCATTTGCAGCACATTGGCGGACATGGACTGCCACTTCGCCATCTGGTTGAAGATTTCGTCGCCCGCACGCCCCATGAAATCGCAGTACATCAGTTCCGCCACGACGCGCCCGCCGCACATGGCGTAACCCACCGCCGAGCCGACAATCGCGCCTTCGGAGATGGGGGAGTTGAACAGACGGTGATAGGGCAGCATCTCGGTCAGGCCGCGATACACACCGAACGCCCCGCCCCAATCGCGGTTTTCTTCGCCATAGGCCACCATCGTGGGGTCTTCGTAGAAGCGGTGCGCCATCGCCTCGAACAGCGCCTCGGCATAGGTCACGGTCTGCGACTTGGGCAGCGCCTTGCCGTCCTTCAGGCCGAAGCGGTTCTTACCAAACGTCACCTTCAGGCGGCTTTCCTCACGGGTTTGCAGCACATCGGGCGTACCTTCCGCCATACGGTCTTTCATCTCGTTGGAAAACATCATGTCGCCCACGATTTCGGAGGTCACGCTGATGCGCGGCGACACCTCTACCGACACCGCCGCCTTCACCACCGCCAGCAGTTGCGCCTTCACGCCCGCCTGAATCGCTTCCAACTGTGCATCGTCCGCCCAACCGTTAGCCTTCAGGTAATCGCCGTAGGCCAGCAGCGAGTCCTGCTGCCGCCACAGATCCACTTCCGACTTATCGCGGTACGACGACGCATCCGAAGGCGAGTGTCCGGCGAAGCGGTAGGTGATCGTATCCAGCAGCACCGGACCACGCCCTTCCGCAAGGATTTGCTTCTTGCGCTCGATGGCATCTGCCACCGCCAGCGGGTTGTAGCCGTCTACGCGCTCGCTGTGCATGGCCTGCGGATTCACGCCCATGCCCACCCGCGCCAGCACGTTGTAGCCCATCGTCTCACCCACCGTCTGACCGCCCATGCCATAGAAGTTGTTCATGAAGTTGAACAGCATCGGGGGCGCGCCGCCAGCGGTCTTGTCCCACAGCGTATGGTACTGATCCATCGCCGCGAACATCATGGCTTCCCACACCGGACCGCAGCCCATCGAAGCATCGCCGATGTTGGCGATCACAATGCCGGGGCGCTTATTCACGCGCTTGAACAGCGCCGCGCCCACCGCAATATCCGCTGAGCCGCCCACCAGCGCATTGTTGGGCATCACGCCAAAAGGCGGGAAGAAAGCGTGCATCGAGCCGCCCATGCCGCGATTGAAACCGTAATCGCGGGCGAAGATTTCCGCCAGCGTGCCGTACAGCAAATAGCTGATGGCGATGTCCTTCACCGCACCCTTCGCAAAGCCCTCGACCACCTTCAACGCCTTACCGCCCATGTAGCCTTCCATGATGCGGCTGAGATCGGCTTCGCTCATCTGCGTGATGGCCGACAGTCCTTTGGCGAGGATTTCGCCATGACTGCGGTGCGAACCGAAGATGAAATCCTCCGGCGTGAGGTTGTAAGCCTGCCCTACCACCGAGGCTTCTTGCCCGATGGACAGATGGGCGGGGCCGCGATGGTTGTATTCAATGCCTTCGTAAGAGCCTTCTTTTTTGATGCGGTCGAGCATCGTCTCGAACTCGCGAATGAAGGTCATATCGCGGAACATCCGCACCAGACTGTCGCGCCCGTATTTGGCAGCTTCGGCCTGCGGATCGGGCTGGTAGGCATTCAGCGGCACGTCTACGCTTTGCAGCACCGCCGTTTTGCGGACATCAGCGGGGCTAATCGTGATAGATTTGGTCATGCGATCTTCCTTTGGTGATCTCCTGCGATAAGGCGTGAACGCAACCGCGCTCCGCGCCAGTCAGTACGATTTACAGAGCCAGCAGCACATCGAGCTGTGATAGGTTGCGGCACAACGCCTGCAAGAAACGAGCGCCCGGTGCGCCATCCACCACCTGATGATTGATGGTCAGCGACAGGCTGAGGTGCGGCACAAATTCCACGCCCTCGTCGCTATCCACCGCTTTCAGGCTGATGCCGCCCACGCCCAGAATGGCGACCTGTGGCGGATTCAAAATCGGCGTGAAAGTTTCGATTCCCAGACTGCCGAGGTTGGTGACGGTGAACGTGCCGCCGTTCAACTCGTCGGGACTCATCTTGCCCGTCTGTGCGGCCTCCGCCAAACGCCGCGCCTCCGCCGAAATCTGCTTCAGGCTCAGGCGGTGTGCGCCCCGAATCACCGGAACGAGCAGGCCGCGTGGCGTATCCACCGCGAAGCCCAGATTGACATCGCGGTGCTGCGTGATCGTTTCGCCATCGAACAGCGCGTTCACATCGGCAAAAGCTGGCAGCGTGCGCGACACGGTGAACAGAATCAGGTCGTTGATCGTGACCTTCCGCAGCCCCAGTTCTTCACTGCTCTCCTTCAAGCGGGCGCGATAGGATTGCAGCGCCACCGCCTCCGCCGAGGTGTTCATGGTCAACTGCGCGGTGGTCTGCATCGAGGCCAACATCCGTTCAGAGATGATCTTGCGCGTTCCCTTCAGCGGGATCACGGTCACATCATCCGCAGCAGGTGCAGGCACAACCGCCGCAGGTGCAGTCGACGGTTGCAAATCTTTGGAGGTGATGCGCCCACCCACGCCCGACGGCGCGACGAAATCGCCCGCTTCCACCATCGAACGCGCCAGCGGTGTCAGCTTGGGACGGTTGACCAGCGCGGCCTGCACATCCCGTTCGATGATGCGCCCGCCGGGGCCAGTTCCCGCCACACCCTCAATTTCCACATCTTTGCGCTCCGCCAGATGACGGGCGCGGGGCGAAATGCCGACGAACTCACCCGCCGGGGCGCTGCTGGCGGCCACAGGCGCAACCGGAGCAACCGCCGCAACTGGAGCAGGCGCAGCGGGGGTGAGAGTAGCCGCAGGTGCGGCACTGGCGGGGCGCAGGCCGCTGACATCTTCGCCCGCCGCGCCGATGACCGCGATGGGGGTCAGCACCGGCACATCGTCGCCC
>CAIVEA010000978.1 GCA_903904765.1 uncultured Chloroflexota bacterium | reverse complement strand
CGCGCCTCATAAAATGCCATATTCGGCTTATAGGCACATACGAAATGATGTGTCTGCTCGATCACCCAGCGGTTAAACGCAAACTGCGGGAAAGCATCATCCCGGAAATGACGCGGCATAAACCGCAAATCGCTATCCAATCCCACACACAGCAGCGAATTAACCTGCTCAACCCGCTGTTCGTACTTCTCTAGTGCGCTCATGTTTTGCTAAATCCATGTCGTGCGGCCCAGCCCTCCGGGTCACGCAACCAATCGTTTATGACTTCCATCGCTTCGCGGCCAAACCGTTTGGCTTCCACCGCTGCTTCAAGAATATCAGCAAATGACGTGAGTGCATACAGTCGCACCCCTGCTGCGCTAAAATCCTCGTCCGCCTCGCGGAACTCATACGAGACAATCGCCAAGCAGGTATCCACCAGCGCCCCCGCCTCACGCAGCGCATCCACGCTGGCGAGACTGCTCATGCCCGTCGTTACCAAGTCCTCGACCAGCAGCACCCGCTTCTCCGCCACCGTGCCGCCCTCAATCCGGCTGCGCGTGCCATGCTCTTTCGGCTGCTTTCGCACAAACACCGAAGGCTGCCGCAGCGCATACCCCAATGCCGCGCTGTGCGGGATGCCACCGGACTCCACACCCGCGATCACCTCGTATTGGACTTGATGTTTGGCAATCGCGGCCTCGAAGCCCGCAATCACCGTGCGAAACGCCTCCGGCCAGTACGGAATGCGCCGATTATCCACATACACGGGCGAAATCAGGCCGGACTTGAATGTGACCGGCTTCTCCGGCGCGAACCCTACCGCGCCGATTTCCACCAGCACCGCCGCCACCTGTTGTTCAATTGCCATGAGTCTCCCTCATTTCTCCCGCCAGCAGCGCCGCCACTAGCGGCCCCCGGTAAACCAGCGCCGACCAGTATTGCAGCGCCATCACACCCAGCGTGCGGAATGCTGCGATACTATCTGCATCTTGCACGCCGCCGCACCCGATTACGTCCACCGGACAGCGTAGTTGTTCCCGCGCCGCCATCAACACCTGCGCCGCCCGCAGCGCCTTCTCGTGCAACCGTCCGCCAGCCACCCCCGCCGCGACCCCCGTTTGTTCGGGGTGCGGTTGTGGCAGCGTGTTAGTCGCCACCACCGCCTTCACGCCTGTCTCCGCAAACACGCTCATCAGCACCGCATACTGTGCATCCGATAACGTCGGACTGACCTTTACCCACAACGGAATGTGTGTATCTTTCAGAACCGCCAGCACCGATTCGCACAATGCCCGCGTCCGCTGTTCGGTCTGATGGTGAGTGGGATCATCTTCGGTATTCGGGCAACTGATATTGAGCGTAAACCACGTCGGATGCAGTTGATTCTCCACAAAACAGTTCACAGCAACCGCAGCTTCATCCCGTTCCTGCACCGCATCCGTCACACCGGGGCTGACCGCCACGTTGATGCCATAGCACGCAGGCAGCGCCGCCCGCCGCGCCCCCAGAAAAGCCGCCGCCGCTTTCGCGCCCGGATTCTTCAGCCCTACGTAATTCTGGGTGGAACGACTAGCCGCATCCCGCCACATCACCGTCCCCGCGTTGCCCACTCGCGGCCAGCGCGTGAACGACCCCATTTCCACCGCGCCAACCAGCGCCGGGAAACTGCGCCAACCCGGAATGATGTTTTGTCCGCTTCGCACCGCTTCCGCCGCTGCGGCTTCGTCCGCGAAACCCGCGCCTTTCACCATGCCCGCCGCCAGTATGAACGGGGATGGCAAACGCACACCACCCGCGCTGACCTCGCGTCGTTCGGACACCGCCCGATTCACGCCCGCCAGCGCCACCGGAACACCCGGCAAGCGATCACAGGCCGACAGCAACCGCAGCACCCGTTCATGCGCCGACTGCGCCGACTGACGGAAAATCAGCGGACGCACCATCCGGTACGAGCCGTCCGCAACGCTCAGCAGTCCGCGACGGAGGGGATTCACAGGCTTTGCACCACAGGCTGCCCGAAGCCGGGAACCACCAGAATGCGTTCGCCATCGAACACTTTCTGTCCGCGAATCCACACCTCGCGCACCCGCCCGCGCACCGTCCACCCCTCAAAGGGCGACCAACCGCAGGCTGAATGCAGATTAGCGCGATTCACGCTGTAGGAGTCGTCAAAATCCACCAGCGCGTAAGTATCGGCAGGTGGGCGCAACCCGAAAATGCGCTGCGGATTTGTGGAAACCATTGGAATCATCTGCTCCAGCGGCGCACGCCCTTCAGCGGCAGCCTTCCCCAGCAGCGGCAGCGTCGTCTCCAGCCCCGGCACACCATACGGCGCTTTAGTGGATTGCTTCTCGGTCAGCGTATGCGGCGCATGATCGGACTCAATCACGTCCACCACGCCATCCCGAACCGCCTGCCACAGCGCATCCTGATCGGCCTGCCGTTTGAGTTCCGGTTTCATCAGCCCGAAGCTGCCCAATGTGCCCAGATCATCCTCTGTCAGAAACAGGTGATGGGGCGTAACCCCCACCGTGACAGGCAGCCCTTCGGCCTTAGCCTGTCGCAAATCCTGTATTTCCTGCGCGAGGCTGATGTGGCAAAAATGCACGAGTTTGCGGTGGCGACGCACCAGCGCAAGGATGTCGCCCACCGTCTCCGCCTCCGCATGGACAGCAATCGGTTTGTGCGCCGGCCATGCCGCAATATGCCGTTCACGCGCTGCTTGATCTTCGACCAGCAGCGTCCCCGTTGTGGCATTGTTATAGATTTTCAATCCGCAACACAGCGGCGCGGCAGCAGGGTATTCCGCTTGGTTATCAGCCTGCGATGCGCCGAAATACACGCCCCAATCACACCGTGCGCCCGCCGCCATGCGCTCGCGCTTCAACTTCAGCGCGGCAGCATCAATCGTCGGCGGGGGCGTGTTTGGCATATCCAGCACCGCCCAGTACCCGCCAGCCAGTGCAGCAGCAGTTTCGGTGGCAAAAGTAGCCTTATGTGACCAGTCCAGATCGCGCAAATGCACATGCGGATCAACCATGCCGGGAATGCGGGTGAGCGAGGCCATGATTAAACCGCCGCGCCCAAGACTTTCGCCAGCAGCGCCATACGCACGAACATCCCGTTCGCCATCTGCCCAAAATACACCGCACGCGGGTCGGCATCCAGCACATCATGATCGCGGGGTGTACCCATCTCGTTCTTGCGCGGTAGCGGGTGCATCAGAATTGCGTCCGACTTGGCCTGCGCCAGCACTTCCGGGGTCATCACAAAATCATCCCGGATAGCCTCGTAATCTTCAGGATTGGCGAACCGTTCCTGTTGCACACGAGTCCAGTAAATCACATCACTGCGGTGCAGCACTTCGTACAGATCGCCCGTCTGCATAACGTGATAGCCGCGCTGCGTGAGAAATTCCACGATGTAGTGCGGCATCCGCAGCGAAAACGGCGACACAAAACAGAAATCCACTTCCTGAGCGCCATATTGAGCGATCAACTTGGAGAGAGAATGCACCGTGCGCCCGTTCAACAGATCACCCACCATCGTAATCGTCAAACGGTCAACCCGGCCTTTGTAATCCACAATCGTGAACAGATCGAGCAACGCTTGTGTGGGATGTTCGCCCACGCCGTCGCCGCCGCTAATAACCACCGGAGTACGCCCTAGCCGTTCGCCCAACTGGTCGAGGTAGTAGGCCGCCTCATACGATGACCCCACTTCAGGATGACGCAGCACCACCACATCGGCATAGCAGCCCACAGCGCGGATCGTGTCCGCCAAATTCTCGCCCTTATAGACCGACGAGAAACGAACGCCACCGCTGGTACTCACCACCGCGCCGCCCAGCCGATGCATGGCCGCCTGAAACGACATATCGGTGCGCGTACTGGATTCGTAGAACAGCGTCGCCATCACCCTGCCCGCCGCAGCCTCCAGCAGAGAGCGATCACCACGCCGCACCCGTTCCCGGAAATCCGAAGCTGTCCGAAACACTTCGATCATATCTTCACGGGCGAATTGCTCGACGGTGACGATATGCTTACCTTTGAAATTCCCGATGATCTTCGGCGGTTCAAACAGGCGTACATAAGCTTCGGAAGGGCGCAGATCGTCCCCTTCCCGTCCTTCGACAGCCATACATTCCCCCTTACATAATAGCCGATTGATGATAACAGAAAATGAGGTGAAAAATGAGACCATCTCACACGCCAAATGTACCAATTTCGCAGGATAAACCACACAAATTGAGATTTGAGCGACAGGCCTCCGAGGTGCTACACTACCCGCCATGAATAACAAACACCAGCCCAACACCTTCGATCACGAAACCTTCATCAGCCCGTTCACATGGCGCTACGGCTCTGCGCCCATGCGCGAAATCTGGTCGGAAGCGCACAAACGGCGCTTGTGGCGGCGCATCTGGGTGGCGCTGGCTGAAGCGCAGGAACATGCTGGCCTCGTCCGCGCCGAACAGGTGACCGACCTGCGTGCCCATCAAAACGCGGTTGATCTGGATCGCGCTCACCAAATTGAATCCGAAATCAAGCACGACCTGATGGCGGAAGTCAAAACCTATGCCGAACAATGCACCATCGGCGGTGGCATCATCCATCTGGGAGCAACCAGCATGGATGTGGAGGACAACGCCGAAGTGCTGCGCCTACGGGATGCGCTGCACACCATCATCGCCAGCGTCCGCACCGTCCTTGCCACCCTCGCCACGCTCATCGAACGCGAGGCCGATCACGTTTGCATGGCCTTCACGCATCTGCAACCTGCCGAACCGACCACCGTCGGCTACCGGCTAGCGGGCTACGCGCAAGATTTGTTAGCGGACTACGCCATGCTTCAGAACGTGACCGACAGCTTGCGCGGGAAAGGTTTTAAGGGCGCAGTCGGCACAGCGGCCTCGTACCACGAGTTGTTAGCTGGCACCCCTGTAACCCCCACGCAAATGGAAGCGCACATCATGGGGGCGCTCGGCTTGCAACCCTTCCTGATTGCCACCCAGACCTATCCCCGCCGTCAGGATTGGGACATTCTGAACAGCCTCGCAGGGCTATCACTCACCGTCTATCGCCTCGCCTTCGATCTGCGCTTGCTTCAGTCGCCTGTCTTTGGTGAATGGGCAGAACCCTTCGGCAGCGCACAGGTCGGCTCGTCCGCCATGCCGTTCAAACGCAACCCGATCAACGCCGAGAACATTGACAGCCTCGCCCGTTACGTCGCCGCGCTGCCGCGTGTAGCATGGGATAACGCCGCCCACAATCTGCTGGAGCGCACGCTGGACGATTCCGCGAACCGCCGCCTGCTGTTCCCGGAGGCGTTCCTCGCCACCGATGAAATCCTCAACCGCGTTCAGCATGTCCTCGCAGGTCTGCGAATTGACGATCACGCCATCCAGCGCAACCTCAACACCTACGGAATCTTCGCCGCCACCGAACGCTTGCTCATGGCCGCCGCCCGCGCCGGGGGCAACCGTCAGGAATTGCACGAGATCATCCGTGAACACAGCCTTGCCGTATGGGAATCGCTGCGAACTAGCGCAGAAAACCCGCTGCGAAATCGTCTATGCGCCGATTCGCGCCTGACGGCTCTGCTGCCTGTTGAGCAAATCCATGAGCTATTGCGTGCAGATGCCTATATCGGGGATGCGCCGGAACGGGCACGAACGCTGGCGGCGCACATCCGGGATGTGATCACCACCAGCGCGTAAGCGGGTATTATTCAGCCGGAGGGGTCGGGGGTGTCGAAGGCGTATCCGACCATGTGCCTAAGTTAGACGAGTCGGCTGCCCCGTTCGTCGGGGCGGCG
>CAIVEA010000977.1 GCA_903904765.1 uncultured Chloroflexota bacterium | reverse complement strand
GCACACAATCGAGAGTCCTGTTCCGGTGTTGCCGCTGGTCAATTCGACCACCGTTTGCCCCGGCTGAAGCGAACCGTCCGCTTCGGCTTCTTCGATCATTTGCAGCGCAATCCGGTCTTTCTTAGAAAAACCGGGGTTCAAATATTCCAGTTTGGCGAGGATGTGCCCTTCTACGCCGCGTGTGATCCGCGTCAGTTCCACCAGCGGGGTACATCCAATCGCACCCAGCACCGAAGGCAGCAGCGCCGCCTGTCTCGCAAAATTCACCGTCGTCATCGCTCACGCCCTTTCCACAGTCCACCCTGCCGCGAATCATAACCGGAAGCACAGCAACCACCAAGAAACCGTGCCACCATCAGACCAAGTTCAGTTGCCAATCAGTGGTAGACATTTCCTTACAGGGTATAATAACCACCGTTTGCGACAGCGTACCACCGCTTCACCGCTACAATAGCAAAAGTCCGTTTCATCAAATTGTGCTGTACAGCCCGTCCAACGGATGGGGCATCTATTTATCTAGCCTATCACTTTCGGAGACTCATTCATGTCCACACCGCATCCCGAATATCCACGCCCGCAACTTCAACGCGCCGACTGGCTGAACCTCAACGGTCAGTGGGGGTTCGCCTTTGATGA
Source organism: uncultured Chloroflexota bacterium (assembly GCA_903904765.1). Next base: position 1,487 of record CAIVEA010000977.1, on the reverse strand, counting down.
TGCCAACGCAGGTCTGCACGAAGGCTGGTCACAGCCGGAGAAAGCACAGTCCTTCCCGCTGACCATCACCGTCCCCTACCCGTTCCAGAGCCAGCTTAGCGGCATCCAAGACACCGCATTTCATGATGTGGTGTGGTACACCCGCACCGTGAGCATCCCCGCAGCATGGGCGGGCAAGCGCGTCCTGCTGAACATCGGCGCTGCCGACTATGCCGCACAGGTGTGGGTGAACGGCAATCTGGCCGGCTATCACGAAGGCGGTCACACCCCCTTCTCGCTGGACATCACCGATTTCCTGCTGCCCTCCGGTGAACAACGCATCACCCTGCGAATCGAAGATGACTCCCGCGATATCGCGCAGCCGCGTGGCAAGCAATACTGGAAGCCGAAATCCGACGCGATCTTCTACACCCGCACAACGGGGCTGTGGCAGACGGCATGGTTGGAGGCCGTCAGCGACCTCCATCTGTCGCGCCTCAAGCTCACGCCGGACATTGACGGGCAGCAGTTGATCGTCGGCTACGAGATGAACAAAGCGAAAGTCGAAGCCGAAGTGGAAACCGAAATCCGCTACAACGGACAAGTCATCCAGCAGCGCCGCCACAAGAACGAAGTGCAAACGTTCGCCCTCGAAGGCGCTAACCTGCATTTGTGGTCGCCCGAAACCCCGAACCTGTACGATATGAGCGTGCGCCTGTATCAGGATGGGCAGGTGGTGGATACCATCGAGAGTTATTTCGGAATGCGTAAGCTGGATGTGCAGAATGGCAAGGTGTGCCTGAACAACCAGCCCTACATGATGCGCTTGATCCTCGATCAGGGTTACTTCCCGCAGAGCATCCTCGCCTACCCGGATGATGAGGCGCTGAAGCAGGATGTGGAACTAACGAAGGCAATGGGCTTTAACGGTGCGCGCAAGCATCAGAAAGTCGAAGACCCGCGCTACCTATACTGGGCAGATCATCTGGGGCTGCTGGTGTGGGGCGAGATGGCGAACAGCTACGTCTACACCGACGCAAGCGTGGCAATGCTCACTAAAGAATGGCAGGAAGCCGTTCTGCGCGACTACAACCATCCTTGCATCGTGGCGTGGGTTCCGCTGAACGAAAGCTGGGGCGTGCCGAATATTCCCGGCGACCCACGCCAAACCGACTATCTCAAGACACTCTACTACGTGACCAAAGCGTTAGACAACACCCGCCTCGTCATCTCCAACGACGGTTGGGAACACGCCAAATCCGACCTGCTCACCATCCACGACTACACCGGTGACGAACCGACCCTATACGAACGCTATCAGAAGTTGGACTCCACGCTGGCATGGCGACCGGCGGACAAGGCGCTATACGTGCCGACCACATCCTATGCGGGCGAACCCATCCTCGTCACCGAGTTCGGCGGCATCGCCTACCGCGTGAGCGATCAAGAAGGTTGGGGCTACACCAGCGCCACCGACAGCGAAAGTTTCGCCCGCCAGTTGGAAGCGG
>CAIVEA010000976.1 GCA_903904765.1 uncultured Chloroflexota bacterium | reverse complement strand
GACCTGATCGAAGCCTCCACTGGCATCAATCTGTGGGCCGAATGGGCACGCATCGAAATCGCTACCACACGCGGACAGAGTTACCAACTCCCCACCGTCCATCACAAATACGGCGGGCTGCTCGTCTCGCTGGCAAAGCAGGAACACCCGGACACCTCCGCCTACACCGATTCCGAAATCGTCTGGCGCATGGACAAGAAAAACCACGTCGGCATGATCGTGGTTTCCGAACAGCAAGCGCGTGTACAGGAACTACTTGACAGTTACGCGCATCGCTTCAGCAACGACTTCCTCGCTGTCGCGCCACCGAAGGACAAACCGACACACTAGCAACCGGACGAGTAGCGCCTTTTTATACTGTCTGCAAAGCGATTCCAGTGGTATAAGAGGCGCTGCCAATCTCCTATCTATAGTAAGTGATGTCGGTGTCTATGGGCTTGTTCGTTCCAAATTTTCCGTTCACCAATCACGATGAAGCAGCTATCCTGCCTACCGTACAGCGCGTAGGCGCACTTCCCGACTATCGCGGGCGCGGCGTGGTCATGGCCTTCATTGACTCCGGATTCTACCCGCATCCCGACCTTCAGAATCGCATCCTGCTCCACGCAAATGCGTCCACCAACCACGTCATCGAGCAAACTCATGACTTCGAGGTGAACGATCTGAGCTGGCACGGGCAGATGACCAGCGTCATCGCCTGCGGGGACGGTCAATCCTCGAACGGCCTACACCGGGGGATTGCCAGCGAAGCCAAGTTGGTTCTGGTCAAAGTCAGCACTCCCAAAGGGCTTATCAAAGAAACCGATATCCTGCGCGGCCTGCGCTGGGTTGCCGATACCCATCACCGCCTCAAGATACGCATCGTCAACGTGTCCGTTGGTGGGGATGAGGTCAGCCACGACCCCAACCACCCGTTACACCGCGTCATCCGCAAGCTAACCCGCGAAGGTGTGACCGTGATCGTGGCGGCAGGCAATCGCAGCGTTCACCACCTGCTCCCGCCGGCCAGCGCCGCCGATGCCATCACCGTAGGCGGCATAGACGACCACAACACGCTAGAACGCGAACGCTGGTCGCTCTACCATCACAACTATGGCAACAGCTATGACGGCAGTGCCAAACCGGACATCCTCGCGCCGGCCATGTGGATCGCCTCGCCCATCCTGCCCGGATCGAGCGTTGCGCGGGAAGCACACTGGCTAGGGCAAATGTTAGGCCAGCAAGATCGCAACCGCTTAACCACGCTTCTCCAGCAGGGCTACTCGGATTTAGGTCTGGCGCATGATACCATCCAGACACCCACCGACCACACGCTGCACATGCTCCAGCAGCGCATCCACACCCACAAGATCATCGGCCCGCATCACCAGCATGTGGACGGCACTTCGGTGGCCGCCCCGATTGTGTCCGCTGTCGCCGCGCAAATGCTGGAAGCGAACCCGCGTTTGACGACCCGTCAGATTCGCGCTATTCTGACGACCACAGCCCAACCACTGCCGGGGCATGCCCCCGAACAGCAAGGTGCGGGCATCCTGAATGCGGCGGGCGCTGTACGCGCAGCCTTACAACAGACGGACACATAACTATCCATGAATCGAGAATTTCACCGCTGGCACAGCCCTGCGCTCAATCGTTCGATGGAAATGCTCGTATTCGGTCATGCGGGCGCACGTATGCTGATTTTCCCAACTTCCAAAGGCAAGTTCTATGAGTGGGAAGATCGTGGGATGATGAACACCCTCAGCGAACACCTCAACAACGGGTGGCTGCAAGTGTTCTGCGTAGATAGTGTGGATGCCGAAAGCTGGTACAACTACAGCCAGCACCCCGGCACACGCGCCTACCGCCACGACCAGTACGACAACTACCTCTTTCACGAAGTACTGCCCCTCACCCAGAGCAAGAACAACAATCCGTTCCTGATGACCGTCGGCGCGAGTTTTGGTGCGTTTCATGCCATGTCCTTCGGGCTGCGTCACCCCGAAAAAGTAGGTCGTATCATCGCCCTCAGCGGCTTATACGATATTCGCCGCTTTACCGATGGCTACTCCGACGACACCGTATACCGCAATAACCCGATGCAGTTCATCGCCAATGAACATGATCCCGAACGCCACGCCCGCCTGCGTCAGGTGGACATCATCATGGCAACCGGACGCGATGACCGCCTCATCCAGAGCGCCCGCGATTTCTCCGGTCTGCTGTGGAGCAAGGGCATCGGTAACGCCCTGCGCGAATGGGATGGCTGGTCGCACGACTGGCAATACTGGCAACAAATGCTGCTCAAATACATCAACGGGCACGACTAACCGTTGTGTGCATCATGTTCGGTTAACAGGTTACAGGAGTGTGAATCATGGCCTCAGCGAAATCAACAGAACCGTTGAAGGTTGGCTTGTTCGTAGGTCGTGAATGGTCATGGCCGCCCGCCTTCATCGAGGAAATCAACCGTCGCAATGAAGGTGTGATCGCGGAATACGTCAAAGTCGGCGGTTCGATGATGAACGAACCCTGTCCCTACCGCGTGATCGTAGACCGCATCTCCCACGAAGTCCCCTATTACCGTTCCTATCTGAAGAACGCCGCCCTGCAAGGCGTGAAGGTCATCAACGACCCCTTCATGTGGACGGCGGACGATAAGTATTTCGGCGCATCGGTGGCGGATCGCATCGGTGTCACATCGCCCAAGACCGTCGTCCTGCCCAACAAGGATTACGTGCCGGGCATCGTCCACAACGAAAGCCTGCGTAACCTCGTCTACCCGATGGACTGGAACAAAATCGTAGACATGGTGGGCGGAACCCCTTGCGTCCTTAAAGATGCACACGGCGGCGGTTGGAAAGAAGTCTACGTCGTGCATTCGGTTTCGGAACTGGTCTGGCGCTATAACCAGAGTGGCCTGCTCACCATGATCCTGCAAGAGTACATCCAGTGGGACAACTACGCACGCTGTATGTGCTTGGGGCAGGACGAAATCTATGTGATGAAATACGATCCCACCCAGCGCAAATATCACGACGAGCACGACTTCGTACCCGAATTGTACGAGCGCATCGTGCGTGACTCGCGGGCACTGGTGCAAGCTTTCGGCTACGACATGAACACTGTCGAGTTCGCCATCAAGGACGGCATCCCCTACGCGATTGACTTCATGAACCCCGCCCCGGACATGGATGTCAACTCGCTAGGCCGCAAGCACTTCGACTGGATGGTGACGCACATGGCAGATCTGTGCATCCGTCTTGCCAAGTCCAAAGAAGAAACTCGCTCGCGCTATCATTGGGGCAAACTCGCCAAGCCCGTCAGCAAGAAAGCCAAATAACCCATGCCACAACAAGCGATTGACCGCTACCACGACATGCTGGACGATCAGATCGCTGCGGACGCAAGCGCCGACCTCTATGCACGCTTGCGTCCTCTCGGCTTGTATTTTGGGGATAGGCCGTTGTGTACGGTCATCCGTCCCCATTTCTATCTGATGGATCAGTGGAACTACTTCAAATCCGAGACAGAAATCCTGCTGACGGCCTTTGCTAAATTGCACGCTGCCTGTCTCGCAGATGCCGATCTGCGTGCCCAACTTGACCTCGAAGCCTACGAGGAGCATCTCTTCGGTGTGGACATCGGCAGCGCCGTCCCGTGGACAACCTCGCGGCTAGACTCGTTCTTCGTCACCGAGGAGCGCAAGCTGTTCTTCGTGGAGTACAACGCCGAAACCCCGGCGGGCATGGGCTACGAAGATGTACTCTCCGAACTGTTCATGACTCTGGAACCGATGAAGGAGTTCATGAAGTATTACGCCATCCAGAGTATGCCCATGCAGAACAAGCTGCTGGCGGTGCTCATGCGTGGCTACCGCGACTGGGGCGGTACGGGCATGCCCAACATCGCCATCGTAGACTGGGGACACGTCCCCACGCTCAACGAGCACCAGATCATCCGCCAGCACTTCAAGCAGCACGGCATGAACGTCATCCTTGCCGACCCACGCCACCTCGAATATCGAAACGGACATCTCTACAAAGATGATTTCCGCATAGATGTCATCTATAAGCGGGTGCTATGCAGCGAATTGGTACATCAGATGGGGCAGGAAAACGCCATCGTCCGGGCAGTGCGCGATAAGAAGGTTTACATGACCAACTCCTTCAGCGCCAAACTACTGGCGAAGAAGGCCAGCCTCGCGCTGTTGAGCGACGAGCGCAACGCTCATCTCTTTGATGACGTGCAGCGTGCAGCCATCCAAGCACACATTCCGTGGACGCGGCGGGTGAGCGAACGCAAAACGATGTATCGCGGGCAGGAAGTGGATCTCGTCCCGTTCATCGCCGCTAACCGGGATCGCTTCGTGCTCAAGCCCAACGACGAATATGGTGGCAAAGGCGTGGTCATCGGCTGGGAAGCTAGCGCCGAAGACTGGAACGAAACGCTTCAGCAGGCGCTGAACGCATCCTACGTGGCACAGGAACGGGTAGATGTGATTTACCGCGATTTCCCGGCCTACATTGACGGCAAACTGGATATCAGCCCGCGCTTTGTGGATGCCAACCCGTATGTGTTCGACGGTCACACCGTACACGGCTGCCTGACGCGGCTCTCGTCCGTCGCGCTGCTCAATGTGACAGCGGGCGGCGGCTCTGTAGTGCCGACCCTGCTCTTGCAGCCCCGCACCTAACCTGAGAGGACATCGAGCGCGCAAATCGCCGCGCCGATCAGCGCCGAATACTTCGGCTGCGGGATGCTGTCCAAACCCAGCATCCCGCACAACATCCGGCTCAACGGATTCGGCGCACTCAGCAGCCCCCCGAAAAACGCCATCGGTAGCTTTTCCATGTTCAACTGATGTTGCACCGCCCGCACCGCCAGCAGCAGCTCATTCGCCGCCCGCCACGCGATCTCGTTTGCCACCGCATCGCCCTGCTCGGCAACCGCCAGCACCACCCGCGCCAGCGCCGCAATATCCTTCGTGCGTGCATGGTCGCCCTGATACGTCCAAGGGACGACATCCAGCACGCTCTGTACGCCAATCTCGGTCAGAATCGCCTGAGTCAGCAGCGTTTTGCGCCCGCGCCCATCATCCCCGCGCATCGCGGCACGCATTCCTTCCATCCCCACCCAGAAGCCGCTGCCCTCATCACCCAGCAGGTAGCCTAACGCGCCCACCAGTTTGAACTCGCCAGCGTGTCCGATTCCGCAAGCGAGGCTACCAGTGCCGGAAAGCACCAGCAACCCGCGCCGCTGCCCGTGCGCCCCCACTAACGCGATCTCATGATCGCCCGCAGGTGTGGCAATTCTCGCGTCCGGCAGCACCGCCGAAACCACCTCGCGCAGCCATGCCTCCGCATAGACTGCCTCCGCGCCCGCCACGCCGATTCCTGCCGCCTGCACATCCGCCGCGCCACAGTTGGCTGCGGTCAGTGCATCCCGCATCACCGCCTGAATGCTGGCCTTCGCCCGATCCCGTCCAACCACGTTCGGATTCACCGTCGAACCCGTCGCCTGACCAATGATCGTCAGATCATCTGCAACGACAGCAGCCCGCACCGTGCTGCCGCCGCCATCAATTCCCATCACATAAGCCATGCCGCCGCCTTCGCCTTATCCATCCCGCGAATCATTGGTGAACCGGTACGCCAGCAAAATCGGTATAAACGTGGTCGCCATCACAAATAGCGCCGCAACATTTGTCACAGGCCGATCACGCGGGCGCGTGAGCTGGCTGAAAATCCAGATTGGGAGCGTTTCCTGCTGCCCCGCCGTGAAAGTCGTCACGATCACTTCATCGAAAGATAACGCAAACGCCAGCATCCCGCCGGCCAGCAGCGCCGTAGCGATATTCGGCAGGACGATGTAACGGAACGTCTCAAACGAGGTCGCACCCAGATCCATCGAAGCCTCAAGTTGCGAATATCCCGTTCGCCGCAGCCGTGCGATCACATTGTTGTACACGGTGACGATGCAGAACGTCGCATGACCGATCACAATCGTCCAGAAGCTGAATGATAGCCCCGTCAGACTCATCGCTGACCGCAACGCGATACCCGTCACGATACCCGGCAGCGCAATCGGCAGAATCACCAGCAGCGTGATCGCTTCCTTCCCAAAAAAACGACTGCGATACAGCGCCAGCGATAGCAGAGTCCCCAGCACCAGCGCCACCGCCGTCGCCACCAACGCCACCGTCAGCGACAGCCCGAAAGCCGACCAGAAATCCTGACGGTTAAGCAGTTCCCCGAACCAGCGAGTCGTCAAGCCGGGTGGCGGGAACTGAAACGACGCTTCTTCTGTGGTGAAGGCGTACAGGATGATGATGAGAATCGGGAAATGCAAGAAGATCAGCGTAAAAGCTGCCGAGGCTTTCAGCCCCAACGCTGCCCGCTGCCCTTCCATAACCGGCACAGTTCGGCTGATCGAATTAGAGCGCATCGAACGCCCCCTGTCGTTTAGCCACCAGCAGGTACACGCCCATAATCACCATCGGAACAACCGTGAACGCCGCCGCCAGCGGAATATTACCCGCTGTCCCTTGCTGCGCGAACACCGCCCGCCCGATGAAGAAACTCGAATTCCCGATCACGCTGGGGATGATATAGTCGCCCAGCGTCAGCGAGAACGTGAAGATAGACCCCGCCACGATGCCGGGGAACGTCAGCGGGAAGATCACCCGCCAGAACGTGTAGTTCGGGCGTGCGCCTAAATCGCTAGACGCTTCCATCAACGATTTCGGCACGCGCTCCAACGCCGCGTTAATCGGCAAAATCATGTACGGCAGCCAGATGTACACGAACACCAGAAACATGCCGATGAACGAGAACGACAGTGACGACCCGCCGATCAGCGGAATCGCCAGAATCGCATCCAGCACCTGTTTCAGCCCCAACACATTGAAGAACCATGTGATGATGCCTTCCTGTGCGAGGATGATCTTCCACGTATACACGCGCACCAGATAGCTCGACCACAGCGGAATCATCACCAGCAGGTACAGCGCACCGCGCATACGGTACGACGCATACCGCGCCATGAAATACGCCAGCGGGAACGCCAGCACCGCACACGCCACGCTCACCACCGCAGCCATGATGACCGTTCGATACACCACATCCATATTGGCGGCAGTCAACAATTGCTGGTAGGTTTCCAGCCCGAACTGTCGCACAATCCGGCCTGTGAATCCATCCAGCTTGAAGAAACTCTGCACCAGCAGCGAAGCCAGCGCCCCCAGATAAAAGACCGCCAGCCACAGCAGCGGCAACGTCAATAACAGCACCAGTGACAGGTTAGGCTGCTGATACAGGTAAATCGAAACGCGCCGCCACCACGAGAGTTGTGTCGAAGCCGCGCCCGTCATGCGCCCGGCTCCTGATTGCTCACCACCCGCGCGCTGCCCGCATCCCAGATCAATTGCACCCGATTCCCCCGTGACGCATGCACCTCCGTCGAAGAAGTTTCGAGGTTTTGCTGCACCACCGTCAAATCTCCGCCGCCGTCCAGTTCGATCAAGTAGCGGGTGTGAATACCCAAGTAAACCACATCGCGCACGCTGCCCGCCGCCGACTTCCATCCCTGCGGCACAGCAGCATCCAGCGCCACCATATTGATCTTCTCAGGACGAATCGAAATCGCCTGTTGAGAGCCGTTGAGTCGCTGCGCCAGATCGCCGCTGATGAGATTCG
>CAIVEA010000975.1 GCA_903904765.1 uncultured Chloroflexota bacterium | reverse complement strand
GAGAAACCTGCTGGCGCGTCACCCTTTGCCAAACCGAACGAACCCGCCCGTCCGGCTGCCTTCGGCGCGGCGGCTGGCGCTGGTGAGAAACCTGCTGGCGCGTCACCCTTTGCCAAACCGAACGAACCCGCCCGTCCGGCTGCCTTCGGCGCGTCGGTTGGCGCTGGCGAAAAACCTGCTGGCGCGTCACCCTTTGCCAAACCGAACGAACCCGCCCGTCCCGCTGCCTTCGGCGCGGCGGTTGGCGCTGGCGAGAAACCTGCTGGTGCGTCACCCTTTGGCAAGCCGGGCGAACCCGCCCGTCCGGGGATGCCCACAGCAACTTCAATTGGACAGAAACCCGCTTCCCCGTTCGCTGCGTCTGCCGCGTCGCCCTTCAAAGCCGCCGGAAAACCGCTGGACGATGAGGATGAGGACGACGAACTGGACGATGTGGTCTTCGAGGAAGATGATGACGATCTGATTCTGGATGCGAAGGCGCTGGTGGATGATGAAGCCGACCTTGAGGACGAGGTAGACGACGACGAGGATATGGACACGGGCAAGGTCGCCAGCCTGCCGCCCGCCACGCCTCGCAGCACAAGCCCGTTGACTCCCGCTTCGGGCGGGACTAGCCCTGCCGAACGACTGGAAAAGGCCAGCGCATTCGGCACGCCCCGGTCAGCAACACCTGCTACGCCCACCGCATCACCGTCGCCTTTCGGCAAACCCGCCGAGCCGATTCGCGTGCCGTTCGCCAAACCCGCTGAACCTGCGGCGGCTTCTGCCCAACCGGAGGCCGATAAACCCGCTGCTGCGGCGGCCTCTGCATCTCCCTCGAAAGTGCAGCCCGCGTCGCCCTTCTGGAAGTCCGGCGATACGGCAACCGCCGCACCCGCTGCCGCGACTCCGGTTGCCAAGCCTGCCGAACCTGTCAAACCCGCTGCGGCGGTGACTCCGGCTCCGACCAGCGTCCCGCTGACGAACGCGCCTCCTGTGATGGCCTCGCCTGCTGCGCCGCCGCCTTCGTCGGCGTTTGGCCGCCCGACTACACCGCCCGGTGTGGCGATGCCCGCGCAAACCACTGCCGCCGATCCGCGACCGGAGCCGACCTTCAACGCGACTCGTTCGCCGGAGATCGCTATCCGCCCCGCTGGAACAGGGCCGGTTGCACCGTCGGCAGGCGCGTCGTCGCGCAAGCGCAAAGAATGGAAACTGCCGAACATCAACACGCTGCTCCAGCAGGGTTCGGAGAACGATTTTGACCGCGAGAGCCTGCTGAAACGCGCCCGCACCATCGAGGACACGCTGAACAGCTTCGGCGCGCCCGGTAAAGTGGTGGAAGTGAACACAGGGCCGGTGATTACCCAGTTCGGCGTGGAGCCGGATTATCTGGTGACACGCGGTGGCAAGAAGAACCGCGTGAAGGTGAGCGCCATCGCGCAGCTGGATAAGGATATTCAACTGGCGCTGGGCGCGAAGTCCATCCGTATCGAAGCGCCCGTCCCCGGCAAGGGGTATGTGGGCATCGAAGTGCCGAACGAACACGCCTCGCTGGTCAGCCTGCGCGATGTGATGGAGGCCGATGCTTTCACACGCATCAAGTCCCCGCTGGCGATTGCCCTCGGTCAGAGCGTGGATGGTACGCCCATCGCCGCTGACCTGACCTCCATGCCACACTTGCTGATCGCCGGTACAACCGGTTCCGGTAAATCGGTGTGCGTGAACGCCATCATCACCAGCATCATCGCCAAGAACCCGCCTGACCGCGTGAAGTTCATCATGGTTGACCCCAAGCGCGTCGAATTGACGGGCTACAATGGCATCCCGCATCTGGTCGCGCCTGTCGTGGTGGATTTGGAGCGCATCGTGGGCGTGCTGAAGTGGGTAACACGCGAAATGGACGAGCGTTACAAACGCTTCAGTCAGGCCGGAGCGCGTAACATCGAGGATTTCAACAAACACCTGTCGCCGGATGCTGAGATGATGCCCTACATTGTGGTCATCATTGACGAATTGGCCGACCTGATGATGCTTGCGCCGGACGAAACCGAGCGCGTCATCACCCGTATCGCCGCCCTCGCCCGCGCAACGGGTATCCATCTGGTGATCGCTACGCAGCGCCCCTCGGTGGATGTCGTCACGGGGTTGATTAAAGCCAACTTCCCGGCGCGTATCGCCTTCGCGGTGGCCGGCGGCGTGGATAGCCGCGTCATCCTCGATCAACCCGGCGCGGAACGCCTGCTGGGGCGCGGCGATATGTTGTACATGAGTGGCGACTCGCCTGCGCCGTTGCGCTTGCAGGGCGTGTACGTCTCCGATGGCGAAATCAACAACATCACCCGCTTCTGGAAGGGACAGATGACCGAGGAGGATAGCGCAGGTCGTCCGATCAGTGCGCTGGTGCTGGATAAGACGGTAGCCGAGCCGTCGCACACAGTTGTCCCCGGCGGCGAACGCGCCCGTTTGCAGCAAGCGTTCTGGGATGACGACGACAAGGACACCACGCCCGCCACCGGAATCGGGCATGATGACGACAGTTCGGACGATCAAGAGGACGAGTTGTACGAGGAAGCAGTGGAGATGGTGCGGCGCTTGAGCAAAGCGTCGGTGTCGCTGTTGCAGCGGCGGCTACGCATCGGCTACACCCGTGCGGCGCGGCTGATTGACCGCATGGAGGAGGAGGGCATCGTCGGTCCTGCTGTCGAAGGTGCGAAGCCCCGCGAGGTGCTGCGGATGCGGGATT
>CAIVEA010000974.1 GCA_903904765.1 uncultured Chloroflexota bacterium | reverse complement strand
TGCAGGCGCTGGCGCATTTCCTGTGCGAAATGGGCGCACATATTGAGGGCATCGGCTCAAACGTGCTGCGAATCATCAGCCCGCCTGCGCTATCCGGTGCGGAGGCGATTGTGCTGTCCGATCACATCGAAGTGGCGAGTGTTGCGGCGATAGCGGCCATGTGCGGCGGGCGGGTGCAAATCGAGAATGCGCGGCGGGCGGATTTGCAGATGATTATCAAGCAGTACCGTCAGTTGGGCGTGGCGCTCGACCCCGACGAGGATACGCTGTATGTCCCCAAACACGAGGCGCTGGCGCTCTCTGACCGCGAAGAAGATACCGATCTGGCGGTGGAGAGTGCGCCGTGGCCAGCCTTCCCCTCAGACTTAATTGCGATTACGACGGTGATTGCTACGCAGGCGCGGGGGACGAGTTTGATTCACGAAAAACTGTTCAACAACCGCCTACTGTTTGTGGATAAGCTGAAGGGGATGGGCGCACAAATTGTCCTGTGTGACCCGCATCGTGCGATTGTGGTGGGGCCGTCCCCGCTGCACTCGATCTACATGGATACGCCGGATGTGCGTGCTGGCCTCGCTATGTTAGGTGCGGCGCTGGTAGCGGAGGGCGTTTCGGTGATTGACAACGCGCAGGCGCTGGAACGCACGTTTGCTGGCACGCTCGGTCAGTTGCAGGCGTTGGGCGCAGGTATCACCCGCGAATGAACAGTCCCGTACCTTCTATTCTCACCGTTCAGGGCATTCCTACATCGCACATCGTGGCGGGCGAGGGCTTGCCGCTGCTCATGCTGCACGGGTGGGGCGCACATAGCGGCCTCGTGTGGCCGCTGGGCGAACGCTTGGTCACGCTGGGCTACCGCGTGTACATCCCCGATATGCCCGGTTTCGGGCAAACGCCGCCGCCGCCGACTGCATGGGGCGTGCAGGATTATGCGCGATATGTGCTGGCCTATCTGGACGCGCAGCAGTTGGAACGGGTGCATCTGTTCGGGCATTCCTTCGGCGGACGCTTGGGGCTGGTGCTGGGCGCGGATTATGCCCCCCGCTTGCTGAAGATGGCGCTGGCGGATAGTGCGGGTGTGCGTTTTCCGCCTTCGCGCCGTTCGCAGATGCGGTTACGCGCTTACCGGAGTGCGTTGGCGCTGCTGCAAAAGGCTGGCTTGAAGGTACAGGCCGAACGCCTGCGGATATGGTACGGCGAACGGTACGGGTCGCCGGATTATCGCGCCGCGCAGGGCGTGATGCGCGAGACCTTTGTGCGCGTGGTGAACGAAGATTTGCTGCCGTTCGCGGCACGGGTGCAGGTGTCCACGCTGCTGTTCTGGGGCAGCATAGACGAGGATACCCCGCTGTGGCAGGGGCAAACGCTGGAACGCACCATCCCCGACGCGGGACTGGTGGTGTGGGAAGGTGTGGGGCATTACAGCTATCTGGAGCGCCCGGCGGATACGGCGCGGGTGATGGCGCATTTCTTCAACCCGTGAGGGTTCGTGATAGCGAGTATGGATAGAGAGTCATGGAATTTGCTTTGATTGGCATCATGCTGGTGTGGCTGGTCGGGACTTGGCTGGCGGTCTATCGGCAGGCACGTTTTTACCAGATCGAAGAATACAAGAGTGTCCGCTATTTGCGGTGGGCGGTTAGCCGCCGCGAACGCTGGATTCCGGCACGTCCGCTGGTGGCGTGTGTGGTTGGTGTGGGGATGGGGTTCGTGTTTAGCGAGTCGCCGGGGAGCATCCTGCCGGGGCTGATCGGCATCGTGGTCAGCATGATCGCGATTTGGTCGCCCTCCGAAGGCGAAGTCAAAAAAGGCTTCAAAGCGACGGCGCGTGCCAAGCGTTTGCTGGCGGCGGCCGGGCTGGTGGCGG
>CAIVEA010000973.1 GCA_903904765.1 uncultured Chloroflexota bacterium | reverse complement strand
TGTGCCGAATCAGGAATACGCTGTTTACTATTGTGATGATGGCGTATTGAACTTTCTCAGCGCGGAGTTAAAAGGTTAATTCGTCAGGGCGTTTGCCTGAAGAGGAGATATGACTGCATTTAGTCCAACCGAACACCCTCATCGCCGCCTTAACCCTCTGACGGGGGAATATGTGCTGGTTTCTCCACATCGGACGAAGCGCCCGTGGCAGGGTAAACAAGAGCGCCCGTCACAGGAGAGCCGTCCAGCGCACGACTCGAAGTGCTATCTATGTCCCGGTAATGTGCGGGCGAATGGCGATCACAACCCGAATTTTGCGACCACTTTCGTATTCACGAATGATTTCGCGGCAGTGCTGCCGGATGCGCCGGATGCGCCTCCGCCCAGCCATCCTCTGTTGAATAGCCACACGGCACGCGGTACGTCGCGGGTGATTTGCTTTTCGCCCCGCCACGATTTGACTTTGCCGGAGATGAGCGTGGAGGAGATACGCGGAGTGGTGGATGTGTGGGCAGCGCAGACGACTGAACTGGGCGCACAGTATCGCTGGGTGCAGGTGTTCGAGAATAAAGGCGATATTATGGGATGCTCTAACCCGCATCCACATGGTCAAATCTGGGCGGGTGATTGGCTACCTAATGAGATCGTCAAGGAAAATGCGGGTCAGCAAGCCTACTACATTCAGCGTGGTCGTCCCTTGCTGCTGGATTATGTGGAACTGGAACACGAACGTGGCGAACGGGTGGTGGTCGAAAACGATCACTGGGTGGTGGTCGTTCCCTATTGGGCGGTATGGCCGTTTGAAACCTTGCTGTTGCCGCGTCGCGCAGTGCAGCGGTTGCCCGAACTGGATACGAGTGAAAGAACTGCTTTGGCCGATATTCTGAAGCGAATGCTAACACGCTATGATAATCTGTTCGAGGTGTCGTTTCCGTATTCGATGGGGTGGCATGGTGCGCCTACAGATGACGGAGATTATCGTGCGTGGCAGTTACATGCCCATTTCTATCCACCGCTGCTACGCTCTGCCAGCGTGAAGAAATTCATGGTGGGCTATGAGATGATGGCGGAAGCACAGCGCGACATCAGTGCCGAACAAGCGGCAGAACGCTTGCGCGGACTTTCTGAAATTCACTACAAGTACGTACCCTAGAGTTCATCAAAGCGAGAGTAGCCCATGTCCCTTCAACAACAGGTCATTGATGCTTTTCGTGTGCAGTACGGGGGGCAACCTTCGTTTGTGGCACGCGCACCCGGACGGGTGAATTTGATCGGCGAGCATACCGATTATAACGATGGGTTTGTGCTGCCGATGGCGATTGATCGGTTTACGTGGATTGCGTTTAACCCTCGCGCGGATGATGGCATCCGTGTTTCCTCGCTGAATTTTGATGGACAGGCGCAGTTTTCGCTAGGTGCCATGGAGCGTCAGAACGGATTCTGGGCTGAATATGTGAAGGGTGTGGCGTGGGCACTGACGAGCGCGGGGTATAGCTTGCGCGGTTGGGAAGGCGTGATCGCCAGCGATGTGCCGATTGGTGCAGGTTTGTCGTCGTCGGCGGCGATGGAAATGGCGACAGCACGAGCTTTTTCGGTGTCTTCCGGATTCGCGTGGCAGGCCGCGCAGATGGCGCAAGCGGGGCAGAAGGCCGAAAACGGTTGGGTGGGGATGAACTGCGGCATTATGGATCAGATGATTTCCGCCGCTGGAAAAGCCGATCATGCTCTATTGATTGATTGCCGCTCGTTGGAGACAAAATCGGTTCCGCTGCCTTCAGGAACGGTGGTGGTGGTTCTGGATACGGCTACGCGGCGCGGGTTGGTGGATTCGGCCTACAATGAACGCCGTGCCAGTTGTGAAGCGGCGGCACGGTTCTTCGGTGTGAAGGCGTTGCGTGATTTGTCAGTTGCAGCTTTTGAGGCGCGGGCGGGGGAACTGGATGATGTAATTCACCGCCGCGCACGGCATGTTGTGACCGAGAATGAGCGCGTGTTGCAGGCTGTGGCGGCGATGGGACAGGGCGATGCGGATGCACTGGGACGGCTAATGGATGCCAGCCATGTGAGTATGCGGGATGATTTTGAAATCTCCAGCCCTGCGCTGAACAGCATTGTGACGGCGGCACGCCATCAATCGGGGTGCTATGGCGCGCGGATGACGGGTGGCGGATTTGCTGGCTGTGGTGTGGCACTGGTGAAAGCCGATGTCGCACAGGCGTTTGCGGCGAGTGTGGCGAATGAGTATCAGGCTGCGACCGGACTCACGCCAGCGATCTATGTGTGTAATGCGATGGAAGGGGCATCCATCATCAGCGAATAGTTCATAAATTTTTCAGATGATGATGAAGATCATGCAAAATGCCTTATTCTTCTTGTGCAGGATGCATGATATACTGATGGTATCAACAGGTCGTTATACTGTCAGAAAGGGATCATCATCATGATGAATATCCTGTTGGGAATGCCAGTACGTTGTGCAGGTCAGCAATTGGCTAAGGTCAACGGGTTTTTGGTGCGATTGGAAGATCGTGCTGTCACTCATTTGCTGGTGAAACAGGGACATACGGAGTATATGGTACGCCTGCATCAGGTGCAGGGCGTGGTGGACGGTGTGGTGGCGCTCGAAGCCTCGGCTCTTGATCTGAAGTCGCTACCGCAATTCGTCCACATGGAATACATGCGTTCACCTGTTCTGCATTATGATGTCGTTCCGGGTGCTGTGGGTGTGTATGAGCATCAGGAAATTGGCGGTGCGCTGATGATGAGCCGCAATATCCCGCAGGGGACGGATGTGCTGAACCGCGAAAGCTCCGTTCATGCGCTGGATGGGCAGATGGGGCATGTGATTGGTGTTGGCTTTGATCTGAACAGCGGTGCGATTGCGGCGATTGAAGTGCGTGTCGGGCATCTGTGGAACACACACCAGATTGTGCTACCGATTGACCTGTTCTCTCATGTTTCAGGTGATACGTTGAATGTGTCCCGCCGGCAGGCTGATCTGGAACATGTCACGATCTAGCCAGTTC
>CAIVEA010000972.1 GCA_903904765.1 uncultured Chloroflexota bacterium | reverse complement strand
GCGGCCAGCGCCGGAGTCGCCAGCACCAGATCACCAATATCCGCCAGTTGCACGATCAAAATACGTTCGTTCATAGTTCAACCATTCGCGGCGGCTTCCAGCGCGGCTAACGCCTGCCGTCCGGCCTCCGCCCACGAGAAGCGCCGCGCCTGCGCCCGCCCACGCTCGCTCAACGCCTCGCGCAGGCCGGGTTCATCGGTCAGGCGGGTCATGGCGGCGGCGATACGCTCCACCGCCAACGGGTCAACCAGCAAGCCGGCCTCACCCACCAGTTCCGGCAGACTGGAGGTGCGGCTGGCGATCACGGGCGCACCGCACCACATGGCCTCGATGACCGGAAAACCGAAGCCTTCGTACAAGCTAGGGAAAACCAGCGCCAGCGCCCCGCTGTACAGCGCCCCTTTATCCTGTTCATCTATATAGCCGATGAGATGCACCCCCGGCTGCCCTTCCGCCCATGCCGGATCGTACAGCCAGCCTTTGCCACCGGCCAGCACCAGCGCCGTCCCGTCGCCGGAATGGGCTACCCGCCACTGTTGATAGGCGGCCACAAGACGGGCGATATTCTTGCGCGGTTGCAGCGTGCCGATGAACAAGAAGTAGCGCGGCGGCAGATGGTACTTGTCCGCAACGGCTCGCATATCTCCGACTGTCGGTACATCCACGCCGGGGTAAACCGTGCGAATCTTGGCGGGGGATGTGCCGTAGCAGCGCGTCAGATCGGCGGCGGTGGCCTGCGAATCCGCGAGGATGACGGCAGCACGGGCGGCGCTGGTACGTGTGGTCAGGTCGAGGTAAGCGCGTTGACGGAAAAGGTGCGCCTGCGGGAACATCTTGAAGCCCAGATCGTGTACCGTGACCACAGCCCGTCCCGGAAACACGAACGGGAGCGTGTGCGCGGGGACGAACGTCACATCGGGGCGATCCTGCCACAGCGCCGCCGCGAAACGCACATGCGTCCACGCCCGCGCCAGCGGAATCACCTGCTGCCGCACACGCGGCATAGACGGCAACGATGGGAACAAATCCGGCGCGGGGGCATCCCGGAAATACAGGGTGATGTCGTGGGCAGTGTTGGCTTGCAGCAGGGCGCGAATCAGTTGAATCGCATACTGTTCCGTACCCGTCACCCGCCGCACCGTGCAACGACTGGCATCAATCGCAATCCGCACTAGCGCCGCTGCCTGTTGAAACGGGGGAGGATGAGCAGCACGACCACGACGACCAGCGGCAGTGGCCACCATGCCGCCAGCGCGGTCATCAGCTCCGCCGGAGCAGCGCCGAACATGACCAGCAGACCAACCAGCCCCGCCACCACCAGCGCCACGCCGGGGAAGAACAGGCGGCGATCCGCAGGGCGCGACAGCAGCCCCGCCAGTATGATCGCCACACCGGGAGCAGCGACCAGCAGCGGCCAAGCGTCCGCGAGGCCATCCGGCAACACGGGAGCAGCGAGGAACACGCCCCCCGCCAGCAGCAGCGTGAGCGCCAAGAACAGCGATCCCCGCGCCCACCGTCCCGAGGCAAACCAGCGCGACAGGAAAATGAGCGCCAAGCCGCCCGTCAGCGCCACCGCCAGCACATCGCCCGAAGGTGCGTTGGCAGTGGTGTAACTAAAGGTCAGCCACACGCCCAGCACGACCAGCACCAGACCGGGAACCACCGACGCGAACTGCCCGCGTTTGAGCAGCAGGCGGGGCGGCACGGGGAAATAGCGTTCGGGATGGCGCACACGGTCAATGGCCTCGGCTTTGGCCTGCGCCTCGGCTTCGGCATGGGCGATACGCGCCTGTTCCGCCGCCTCACGCTCCGCCACCATGTCGCTCAGGCCGGAAACCGCCGCCAGCGCCGCTTCAATATCGAGGCTGCTGTCATCCGTCACCATGCCAAAATGCGGCTCGGCTTCCGGTTCGGGGCGCAATTCGGGCGGCGCATAGCGCAAATCTTCCGCTGGCACATTGTCCGGCGGGAAGGCAGTGGGCGGCGCGTCCCCCTGCGAAGGCGCGTCCGGTTGCAATTCAGGGTTGAGGTCGTGTTCGTCGTTCATCATGACAAATATTGTGTCCGTTTTCAGGCCGCCGCGCAAGCCTGACCCGCGTCAATCGCGTCAAATGAACCTTGCCACACCCATCCGAAACCGCTATAATGCCTTCCATCTGGCGACGTGGCCAAGTGGTAAGGCAAGGCTCTGCAAAAGCCTGATGCGCCGGTTCAAATCCGGCCGTCGCCTCAAAGGTGAGTATGAACTCACCTTTTTGTTTGAGTCCATGCAGTCCAATTTTGCACCCCTGCAAGATTGGGGACTTTACAAAGCTATAAAACGGCGTATGATCGTCAGTATGGGGTGTAATAACCCCTCATGTTTTGTATAGATAAGGCGAAGAAAGAGATCATGACCGAGGGTGACAGTAAGCACAAGGAGCAGCCGCACTTAGAATGCGGCGCTAACGCACCCCGGAGCTAACCTCCTCCCGCACCTGTGCGATACGAGGTGGCGCTCCCCGCGTTACCGCCGCATCGGTGTGACCCTGTTCCACACGCAGAGACAACTGAATAACGACTTTTCCAGTTGGTTCGTGTGGACATTTCCGAAAACATCGGTGATGTCTGCCCCTAGCACTCGCTATGGAGGACAGAATATGTACAACGATCTGCTGCTGAACCGTATCGCGGTGGCCGCGCCGATGGACGATGCTGATGAGCGCGTTCAGGAACTCATTGACGAGATTGAAGAACTCAAGAGCCTTCTCAGCCCGGAAGCACAGGCGCTGATTAGCGATCTGCGTCCGCGCATCGTCACCGACGATGTGTACGAGGAGATGGACGAGCGTTCGTCGCTGGGTGATCGGCTGGCGGACAGACTGTCTACGCTGGCCGGTAGCTGGCGCTTCATCATTTTCTTCTGCATGTTGATGGCGGTGTGGATCAGCATTAACGCCTATATGGGTGCGAATGCCTTCGACCCGTTCCCGTTCATTCTGCTCAACCT
>CAIVEA010000971.1 GCA_903904765.1 uncultured Chloroflexota bacterium | reverse complement strand
GACCTGATCGCGCAGGGCAAGCTGAACGTGATTCAGCCCGAACAGACCGAATTCTATCAGGGTGAACCGAATCACCCGATGTTTATGCTGGCCGATCTCGCGGCGCAGGCGCAAGCCCAGCGCAGTAACCAGAACGGCGGCTAGGCACGGCCATCCGCGCCCTCAGCCCCCTGCGCCACAACGAGCGATGGGGGCTGACAGGCCGGGATACGCTATGGATTGAGTCACCCCGTCCATCAACGAGCCGAGGATTTCACGTATGAGTTTGATGAAACCCGATGACAAACAGCGCAGCCTGTCCACCAAACGCTATGCGTGGGAGGGCGATGAAACGCTGGTGCAGCAGCGGCAAAAACTGCGCTACCGCCTTCAACGCTGGTTCTCGCTGTGGCGGATTGTGCTGGCGATCCTCATCATCGTCGCGCTGTTTGATGCGGACGTGATGCGCGGCATCGTCGGCATCTTTAAGCAGGCGGGCGATGTGTTCGCGCAGAGCTTCACGCTGGATATTCAAGGCTTGCTCCAGTTCGTCATCCGGGCGCTGGTGGTCATCCTGATCGCCATCGGTCAGTTCTGGCTGATCTTCTGGTATCTGGGCAAAGCCCGCATGTACACCATCTGGCCGGGAACGACCACCGAGGGCGTGGGATTCAAGGATTATCGCGGGCAACCGGAACTGCTGGAACAGGCGCGGCAGATCGTCAAGCTGCTGCGCGGCGTGCGCGTGTTCGAGGAATCCGGTGGCGAACCGCTGAACGGCCTGTTGCTGGAA
Source organism: uncultured Chloroflexota bacterium (assembly GCA_903904765.1). The sequence continues at coordinate 3,157 of CAIVEA010000971.1, read as the reverse complement.
GGCCCCCCCGGTACGGGCAAAACGTGGATGGCGCAGGCCATCAGCACCGAGGCCGGTGTGCCATTCTTCTATATTGATGCGTCGTCGCTGCAATCCATGTTCATGGGCGTTGCGCCGATGAAAGTGGGCAACCTGTACCGCAAAGCGCGAACCGCCGCCAAAGACTACGGCGCGGCCATCGTGTTCATTGACGAAATTGATGCCATTGGCGCACGCGGCGGCGTGGCTGAAAAAGACGAGTACCGCGAAAACAACCGCAACCGTCTGCCGATCTTCATGGGCATGGGCGGTTCGGGGCTGTTGAGTACGCTGCTGGTGGAGATGGACGGGTTCAGTCAGGAACACGGGCGCTGGGCGCGTTACCGCCGCACCTTCTACAAGTACATCCTGCGCCGCAAGCCGCCCAAGCCGGAAAAGCGTGTGCTGACCATCGGCGCGACCAACCGCATCGGGGCGCTGGATAAGGCGCTGCTGCGTCCGGGGCGCTTCGACAAGAAGGTGCGCGTAGACCCGCCCGATATGGAAGGCCGCCGCGACATCATCGAGTATTACCTGTCCAAGATCGCCCACGACGAGACGATTGATCCGCTGGTGCTGGCCTCCGAAACGCCGTATTACACGCCCGCCGATTTGAAGTATCTGCTGAACGAGGCGCTGCGTTATGCGCTGTTCGACAACCGCACGCACATCACCTATGACGACATCCGCCGCGCCCAACCGGAACATGAAATGGGGATGCGTACCCCCATCAAGAACATGACCCGCGAGGACAAGTATCGTCTGGCGGCGCACGAGTCCGGCCATGCGATTGCGGTGCGGCTGTATATGCCCACCTACCGCATCTCGCGCATCACCATTATCCGGCAAGGCGCGGCGCTGGGGCATGTCAGTTACCGCCCCGCCACCGAAGAATACGAGTACATCCAGACCTACAGCCAGCTTGTCAACCGCCTGCGGGTGGCGGTGGCGGGCAAGGCCGGCGAGATGGAATTTTGCGGTACAGAGATGCAAACGCTGGGCGTGGGCGGCGATTTCGCCTACATCCGGGCGGTGCTGAACGCCATGTCCAGCGCGGGCATGTTCGGCGCGATTGGCGTAAGCCAGCCGGAAGCCCGCGAAGTGAAGCAGATGATGGAGGAAATGTTCCTCGCCGTGCTGAATGATGTGCGGCTGGCGCTGCGTTTCCATCATGAGATGGGCGAGGCGCTTATCAAGCTGATGATGGAAAAGGATGAACTGCTGGCGAACGAGGTGGAAGCCTTCTTTGACCAGTACGGCCTGTTCACGCCCAAAGTCAATCTCGACCCCACCCCGAACACAACGGCAGCCGCCGCAGGAGTCCGTGAATCGTGAGCAGCATCAAGAACGCGCCCGACCAACCGTATCTGGATACCGCTGGCAAGTGGAACTGGGAGTCCGAGGAAACCCTCGTTGACCGCCGCAACCGACTGCCCAACCGCATCGCCCGTTTCCTGCGCGGCGGCCTGTGGTGGAAGATCATCCTGACGGTCTTCATCATCGGCTTGCTCGTCCCGTCGGTGATGTCGGCATTCTTGCAGGTGATGGGCTTCGTGGTGCAAATCGCGTTGTTCATGTCCATCGCCATCCTGCAATTTGTGGCGATCTTCTGGTTCATGAGCCGTTCGCGCATGTATACCGTCATGCCGGGGGCGGAAGGCATCAGCTTCGCGGATTATCGCGGGCAACCGGAACTGCTGGAACAGGCGCAGCAGATCGTGACGCTGCTGCGCGGCGTGAAAGCCTTCGAGGGCGCGGGCGGCGAACCCCTCAGCGGGTTGCTGCTGGAAGGCCCGCCCGGAACGGGTAAAACGTGGCTGGCGAAGGCCATCAGCACCGAGGCCGGTGTGCCGTTCTATTATGTAGACACCTCGTCGTTGCAAGGCATGTTTGTCGGCACGAGTTCGCTCAAAGTCGGGCAGATGTACAGCAAGGCGAGGAAGGCTGCCAAGCAGTACGGCGCGGCGGTCATTTTCCTAGACGAAATCGACTCGGTGGGGTCACGCGGGGGGGTAAGCAACTCACGCGGTAATGGCGGCATCGGGGGGATGGGCGGCATGGGCGGTATGTTCGGCGGCGATATGGGGCTGCTGAGTACGCTGCTGATCGAGATGAGTGGCTTCGGGCAGGAACACGGTTGGCGACCCCGCTTGCGGACGTGGCTGTACCGTACCTTCCTGCGGCGCGATCCGCCCAAGCCGGAAAAGCGTGTGCTGACCATCGGAGCGACCAACCGCATGGAAGCACTGGATGCGGCGCTGCTGCGCCCCGGACGCTTCGACAAAAAGATTCGCGTGGATGTGCCGGATATGGCGGGACGGCGCGACATCTTCGACTACTACCTGACCAAGATGGCGCATGATAATTCGATGGATCCGGCGGTGCTGGCGACGGAAACCCCCGGTTATAGCCCTGCCGACATCAAGTATCTGCTGAACGAGGCGCTGCGCTATGCCCTGTTCGATGGGCGGCGCTACATCAACTACCGCGATTTCCGCATGGCGCAACCGGAACACGAGATGGGGCTGCGCTCGCCCCTCAAGCACATCTCCGAGGAAAGCCGCAAACGGCTGGCCTATCACGAAGCCGGACATGCGGTGGCGGTGCGGCTGTTCATGCCGGAAAACCGCATCGCCCGCATCACGATTGTACGGCAGGGCGCGGCCTTCGGGCATGTGTGGCACTACCCCGCCAAAGATACCTACATGGGCTTACGCGCCAAGCCGCAACTGCTCAACCGCCTGCGCGTGTCCATTGCGGGCAAGGCCGCCGAGATCGAGTTCTGCGGGCTGGATAACCAAACGCTAGGCGTGGCGGGGGATTTCCAGAGCATCTTCAACATGCTCACCCGCATGGTGGCGGCAGGCATGTTCGGGACGATGGGCGCGACCATGCAGGTGACGTGGGAATACCCGTATGGCCCCACCACGCAGCTCACGCCCGATCAGGCAAAAGCGGTGGAAGAAGCCTACCAGATGCTGCTGCGCGAAACGCGGGAGGCGCTGCGCCAGAACAACCAGATTGTCGAAGCACTGGTGGCGCTGCTGCTGGAAAAAGAAGAACTGCTGGCGGACGAGGTGCGCGACTTCTTCGACCAGTACGGGCTGTACACGCCCGATCCGGCGCTGATTCAGGATGG
>CAIVEA010000970.1 GCA_903904765.1 uncultured Chloroflexota bacterium | reverse complement strand
GTGTATATCCACAGGCCGAGCGCCAGCGCACCCGTCCCGAATGCCCACCCGCTATACAGCGGTGTGAGCAGCGTTTGCGTATCCAGATAGCCCACGCTCAACTGCCGTTCGACCACCACCTGCACCACGCCAGCGGCGTCCAGCGCCAGCCCGCCGCCCAGCACCCCGAACGTCACTAGCCAGAACGGGATGAATCCAGTGATCTTCAGGCCGCCCCGCGTCTCCGCACCGGCCTGATTGACCATGCCCAGCACCACTGCCCCCACCGCGAACAGCATCAGCGTGTGCTGCACATCGTTCAGGCGCGTGCCGCTGCTCAAGACGCGCACGCCGGGGAGCGCCTGCACCGCGCCCAGCAACCCGAAGGCCAGCAGGAACAGGATGACCGCCAGCGATACCCACTGTGCGGCCAGCGTGCGCGAAGCGTTACGGTCAGTCAGGGCGCGGTAGGAATGGGCAGCGAAAACGGCCACCAGCAGCGGCGCAACGAACAGCGTCACGCGCCCCACCGTCCCGACCCATTCCGGCGCTCCGGCGGGTAATGCGGCGGGCAGGCTGACGAGCGCCCCCGCCAGCGCCACCATGCCGCCCGCGCTGAACGCCCCACGCTCCGCCCAGCCGAGCGTAACATTACTGAAGCGGTGCATCAGCCAGAAGGCAACAGCCACCGCCGCCAGTGGCAGCCCGACTCCGGTCAATAGTCCCTGCGCCAGCGCACCCAACGCAGTATCTTGCAGGGGATCGGCGGGAGCGATCAGGCTGACGGCGACACCCGCACCCGCAAGACTCATCCCCACTGCCCAAGCCTGAACCAGCGGCACATGACGGGCGCGGCGCACCACACCCAGCACCGACGACGCGAGAGCAAGCAGCAGCAGAATCGCCAGCAGCGGCGGCAGAACAATGGCGCGGGCTGGCAGCAACCCGAATAGGCCGACCAGTGGCGTGAGGATGACCAGCGCCGTCCACAAGGCGCTGCCGAGGCGCAACAAACGACCATTCGCGGGAGGATATTCGGCGCACACCCACAAGCCAGCGCCCAGCAGCCCGCCGAGCACCGCCAGCGTGAGCAGCGCATCGGTCAGCGGGGCGGCCTGCGCGTAGCCGAAGGCCGTCGCCAGCGGGTCATCCGGCGTGAGGAATTTGAGCGCGGTCAGCAGCGCCGCCAGCGCCCATAGCGCCAGCAGCACAATAGTCTGCCCGAAAAAGCGAATCGCGTAACGCTGCGGCTGGTTCATAACAGGTTTCTCCGATCAGCGCAGGGTGAGCAAAAAGGCGACGAGATCACCGATCTGGTCACTGGTGAGCAGGTTGCCGAAATTCTTCTGCATGACATCCTGAAAGCCGGGAACGACGAAATCACCGGGGTGCAGGATCGAGTTGCGTAGGTATTCTTCGGCGCTCAGGCCGGACACGCGGCTGCCGGCACGGTTGGCAACGCCCGCCAGCGAGGGGCCGACCACCACCACATCCGGCACGAGCGCATGACAGGTGGAACAGATGGCCGGCGGACTGCTGAACAGCGCACGTCCGCGTGCGGCGGGGTCATCGGCGCTGGCGGAAGCCGCCGCCGCCACAGGCGCAACCACCGCCGACAGCCCGCCAGAGACGAGGATCGGTTGCGGCGGCCATGTGGTAGCCGGCGCTTGTTCGCCTATCCACATCAGGAAGGCGACTAGCGCATCGGTTTCGGTGCGGGTCAGCCCGAAGCGCGGCATCGGGCGCTGACCGGGATGGAATGCACCGGGATTAGCGAAGAACTCGCGCAAATAATCCGCGCCGCGCTGGGCGGCGATATGCGTGAGATCGGGGGCATACGCGCCGCCCTGCCCATAGAGCGTGTGGCAGGCCGCGCAACGGTTGGCGCTCCACAAGCGCATCCCATCGGCGGCCTCCGGCGGCAACGCGGCAGCGCGGGCAGAACCAAACGCGGCGGCAATGAGCAACCCCAGCGCAGACAGCAGGCAGACGGCAAAAAACACGCGGAATCCAGTCATGGCGCGATCATCCTTCTAAGGAGAGGCATCCGGCTTCAGTATAACCTGTACAAGGCGGGAACGCAGGCACACCGATGAGCGTCAAACCCTTTAGTACATTCGTACTACTCACAGCAAACCCATTGTGGCAATTGTACAAAGAACGTTATCCTATATATTTACCCCTCATGATCTTCCCGTCTTATGTTATAGTTATTGGGGTGAAATTTTTGTACGACTCACTAGATTTGTGCATTTTCATGGGTGCTGTTTTGGGATTAAGTCACACCTACTTTGGGTATGTTGTCACAGATGATGACAGGAATCGTTAACGTATGGGTATTTTTGAATCCTACCCTGAAATCATCGGCGGATTTTACCGTTTAATCCTCATAGTGGGTTCTGGCACAGCCCTCACACTGGCCTTTAGTGTCTTTCAGCAACGCCACCTCAACGGAGCTAAATGGCTGTTTGCCATCTTGCTCTGTGCCACCGAAATTCAAATCTGCTTCTTGATGCAAACCTTCTCACATAGTACGGAGATGGCTTTTTTCTGGTCACGGTTACGCTTCTTCGGGATGCTCTTCATCCTGCCGTTCGTGTTCCTGTATGTCATAGATACCACCAGTACGCGGCCTATGCCGGGATGGGGAATCGGACTCTTGATGGTCATCCCCGTCATCACCCAGATCGTGCTATGGTGGGGAAATTTGGCGATGACGTTTTTCTTCGCCGAGTGGGTAACTGAACGCTACGGGTCTTTGCTGGTTGAACACATCCGTTTCGCGGATTGGTATGTGGTCGTTTCTGTTTTTATGGCGACTCTGTTCGTCCTCAGCATCCTGCGCCTCGCGTCTTACGCACATCAACAGCATGGCAACGAACGCCGCCGCGCAATCTGGTTGCTAATCACCATCATCATCGCCTACGGGTCTACCATCCCCGCATCCTATTTCTCCAACCCGTTTCATCTGAACCTCACGCCGATTGGCGTGGCGATCTTCGCCATCACCGCAGGCTGGGCTTTCCGCGCACGCTTGTTCAACCTCACCCCCATCGCCTACGAAACTATCGTCCAGAACATGCGTGGTGCAGTGCTGGTGTTGAATGCCGATCATCAGGTGGTGCAGGCCAACCCGTCCGCCCATAACCTGTTCCAAACGCCCAAACTGGTCGGTCAATCCGTGCGAACACTCGGCCTGCCCGAACCGTTTCTGGAGCAGTATTTCCGGCTAGATGCCACTGTCCACGAAGAATTCACCGTTTCACTGGGCAGCAAAGCAATCCCTTACCAGATCACGCTCTCGCCCATCCTCACACGCCAGCAGATGTACGGGCGCATTTTGATCTTCCAGAACATCGAAGCCAAGCAGAAAGCTGAAACCAGCCTGCGTGAGAATGAAGCGCGTTACCGCATGATGGTCGAAAGCCCGCTTTCAGGTACGTACATTCTGGGTTCTAACAAGCAATTCACCTATGTGAATCAAGAATTGGCGCGGATTCTGGGCGGAAACCCGGAAGATTTCGTCGGGAAACAGGTGGACAATTTCCTCACGCCCGAATCTCTCCAAATCATGACCAGTCAGTATGCCCAAGACATCGGTCATGGCATTATGGTGCGCCGTTACGAAGACCTGACGCTGGTGGCGCTGGATGGCAGTCACCATCCGGTACAGGTGGCCTCGACGGATATGGTCACGGCATCCGGCGAGCCACAGGTGATCGGTCAAGTCGTAGACATGACTACCCGGAGAGATGCTGAACAGGCGCTCCGTGAGAGCGAATCCCGTTATCGCGGCGCGATTGAGGCCAGTCTGGATACCTATTTCCTGCTGGAAAGCGTGCGCGATGCGAACGGCAACATCACTGATTTCAACGTGGTACAGGCCAACAGCAACGCGATCAAAGAACTAAATGTCTCCCGCGAACAGATGTTGAATGGCAGTTTTTGCGCCGTTTTCCCCAATGCGGCCACCGACGGCACGCTGGAACGCTATAAACAAGTGGTTTGCACCGGGAATCCGTCGGTTCAGGATTTCGAGATTCCCGCAGCACGCCCCAATGCGGGCTGGTATCAGAGTCAGGTAGTGCGCGTGGGCGATGGGGTGGCGGTCACACACCGCAACATCACCGAGCGCAAAAAAGCAGAACAGCGCGAACTGGAACTGCGG
>CAIVEA010000969.1 GCA_903904765.1 uncultured Chloroflexota bacterium | reverse complement strand
TTGCTGGTTGCCGCCGGAGAGCGTGCTGATGTTGGCGAAGATGCTGGGCGTGCGGACATCGAACTGCTTGACCAGTTCGGTGGCCTTGCTCTCTTTGGCTTGCTCGTCCGCGATCATGCCGCGAGCGAAGGGCGGGACGTAGTAGGTTTGCAGCACCAGATTGTCTTTGATGGGAAAACTGGCGACCATGCCGTTTTTGCGCCGATCTTCCGGCACATGCGCCACGCCGGATTCGGTGATCTGGCGCGGTTTGGCATGGGTGGTTTCGTGGTCGTTGATGAACACATGGCCTTTTTCGACGGCGCGTAGTCCGGTGATGGCTTCCACCAGTTCGGTTTGCCCGTTGCCCTGCACGCCTGCCACGCCCAGTATTTCGCCCTTCCGCACTTCCAGCGAGAGATGGTCAATCGCCAGCAGATGACGGTCATCGCGCACGCACAGGTCTTGGATGACCAGCACGGGGTCACCGGGGTGCGCTTCGCTCTTGTCCACTTCCAGCAGCACTGAACGCCCGACCATCATCGAGGCTAATTCGGCTTCGGAGGCGATCTTGGGGTCAGCCGAGCCGACCACCTTGCCCAAGCGCAGCACCGTCACACTGTCGCAGATTTCGCGCACTTCTTTCAGCTTGTGCGAGATGAAGATGATGCTCACGCCGCGTTCCAGTAGCGTTCGCATGATGCCAAACAGCCCTTCGGTTTCCTGCGGGGTGAGGACTGCCGAAGGTTCGTCCAGAATCAGGATGTCGCATTTGCGGTACAGCGCCTTGATGATTTCCACACGCTGCTGCACGCCCACCGGCAAATCCTGCACCAGCGCGTCCGGGTCTACATCCAGCCCGTACTGCTTGGAGATTTCGACGATACGCTGGCGGGCGGCGCGGCGGTTCAGGAATGGGCCGCGCACTGACTCGTTGCCGAGCATGATGTTGTCGGTCACGCTGAGGACGGGGACGAGTTGGAAGTGCTGATGCACCATGCCGATGCCGGCGCGGATGGCATCGTTGGGGTCTTTGATGCTCACAGGCTGATCGTTGACGCGGATTTCGCCTTCGTCCGGCTGGTACAGGCCATAGATCAGGTTCATCAGCGTGGATTTGCCCGCGCCATTTTCACCGAGCAACCCCAGCACCTGCCCTTTGAACAGTTGCAGGTTGATGTGGTCATTGGCGAGTACGCCGGGGAATCGCTTGGTCAGGCCGCGCACCTCAAGCACAACAGGCGGGGATTCTGCCATAATGTTCCTCTACACAACGCCGGAAAGGGACGCACCCCCTCACCGACTGTCTCACGATAGATAGCGGCAAAGTATAGCCGTTCTTGGCACACTTTGAAACCGAACTGGCAAGGCAGACGGGGCGTGGCTTAGAATACCCGTCTCTTTGTAGTGCGGGAATAGGTTGTGAGTTTCGATGCTGACGGTAGCGGCTGCGCTTCGGCTGGAACAATTCGCGGGTGCAACGGTGGTGGCGGGCGCAGACGGGCTGGATCGCCCGATTGCGTGGGTGCATATCGCCAGCGTGCCGGATGCGCCGCGCTTTCTGAATGGCGGCGAGCTGGTGCTGACCACCGGACACAATCTGCCCGACCACCCCGAAGATTTGCACGATTATCTGCGGGCGATGGCGGAACAGGGCGCGGTGGGGCTGGTGCTGAGTGTGGGACGCTATCTGGATCGCATCCCCGATGATCTGCGGGCGCTAGCCGATGAGCAGCGTTTCCCGCTGATCGAGATTCCCTATCAGGCGCGGTTCATAGACATCGCCAAATCCACCAACGAGCGTATCGCCGCCGAAAATATGGTGACGGTCACAGGGGCACTGAACATTCAGCAGGTACTCACGCAGTTGGTGCTGGAGGGGGGCGATTTGAAACAGCTTGCCAGCCGCCTAGCGGGGTTGCTTGGGCAGTCGGTGAGCATCGAGAACGAGGGCTTTGAAATCCTCGCCAGCGCGAATGTGGCGGAAGTGGACGAGGCGCGGCGCTTCACGGTGAGCGAAGGGCATACCAACCCGCGACTGGTGCAGGCGCTGGAAGAACGCGGCATCCTGACTGCGTTACGGCAGACACGCCGCCCAGTGCAAATCCCGATCATCCCCGAAGTGGGGCTGGAATTGGAGCGCATCCTCGCGCCGATTGTGGTGCATGGCGATATTTACGGCTATATGTGGATTATCGCGCATGGTCGCCCGCTGACCGAACTGGATCGGATGGCGCTGGATACAGGCGCGACGGTAGCGGCGCTGATGATGCTCTATCAAGAGTCGGTGCAGAGCGCGGAAGCCTCGCTCAAAGGCAGCCTGCTATCGCAGTTAATTCAAGGCGAGCAGGGGCGCGCGGTGGTGCTGACCGATCAGGCGCTGCGCTATGGCGTAGACCTGACGGCGCGTTACCGCCTGATGGTGATAGACCCGGTGGGCGCGGTCAGTGGGCGTTCGCTGCAACTCTATCGCCGCGTGAACCGGCTAGCGGGGGTGCATGAGTGGCGTGTGGTGGTGGGGCAGTTTGCGGGGCAGGTGCTGGTGCTGACGCAGGCCGACCAGAATCTATCGCAGATGATCGAGACTATCCGGGCGGAGGCTGGCGGGCTGGAACTGCGGATGGGTATCAGCGGGGTGCAACGCGGTGCGGAAGGCGTGGGCGCGGCGCATCGGCAGTGCCGCGAGGTGCTGCACATCACGCGGCGGCTGAAAGACCCGCGTCCGGCGGTGTATTTCGATGATCTGGGCTATCTGCACGCGCTGTATCTGGCGGGCGAGGCCAGTTTGACCACCAATCCGTATGTGCCAGCCGTGCGCTACCTGCTGGATGTGGGCGAACGTGAGTTGTTCAACACACTGGAAGCCTATCTGGACGCGGGCGGGAATGGGGTGCAGACGGCGGAAAACCTGCACATCCACCGCAGCACGCTCAATTACCGCTTGTCACGGCTGGTCGAACTGCGGATACCGGATTTGTCCGATCCGCTGATTCGTATGAATTTGCAGGTGGCGCTCAAACTGTTGCGCCTGTTTGAGGCCGAGTGAGCCACTATATGGACTGGTCGGTTATGCCCGTTGGGGGCTGTTCGTGGTACGCTAGACGCGGATTTTGCTGTGGGAGAAGGGCTGGTTAAATGCCCGTATTGACCCGACTTTTCATCAAGACCGGATTGGTCTATTTCCTGATGGCGATGGTGGTGGGCGTGGCACTGGCCGCGCCGTCCGTATTCCATCTGCCGCCGACGCTGGCGGCGCTGCGTCCGGTGTATTTCCACCTGTTCATGGTGGGGTGGGTGCTGCAACTCATCATCGGCATCGCCTACTGGATGTTCCCCAAACTCACCAAGCAGGAACCACGCGGCAGCCTGACGCTGGGCTGGGCAGTCTACGGTTGTTTGAACGTGGGACTGATTTGCCGCGCTGTGGGCGAAGTGCTGCTGGCGATCTATCCGGGGACGGGAATCGGTTGGTTGCTGGCGCTGGCGGCGGTGCTGCAATTGATCGGCGGCTGGGGGTTCATTGTGAACACATGGCTGCGGGTGAAGGAACGCTGATATGCCGCGTCCGAGCGTGTGGCTGGTGCGGGCGGCGCTGCTGCATTTGGGCGTGGGCATCACGTTCGGGGCGCTGATGCTGTGGAACAAGGGGCTGCCGTTTGAGCCACTGCTGTGGGTGCTGTACCTGCCGCATATCGAGATGCTGTTGTTCGGTTGGACAGTGCAGTTGATTATGGGCGTGGCCTTCTGGATTGTGCCGCGCTTTTCAAAGGAGCCGCGCTACGGGCGGGTGGGGTTGGTGTGGGGGGCGATGGCCTGCCTGAACGCGGGGGTGCTGCTGATGGTGGCGGCTTATCTGCTGAACAGCCCGCCTGCGTGGGTGCTGGCAGGACGCGGGTTGGAATTGCTGGCGGTGGCCTTGTTTGCGGCGCATGTGTGGCCGCGCATCAAACCGATGAGCGATGTGCAGCCCCCTTAGCGGCGGCGCATCAGTTCCAGCCAGACGCGGTTGAGTTCGTCTTCGCGGGTGCGCCAGTCGGGCATGTGTTCGTTCAGCAACGCTTTGAATTCCCGCCCATGATTGAACACGCGCAGGTGCGCCAGTTCGTGCAGTACGATGTATTCCACCAGAGGCGCTGCTACCCACACCATGCGGCTGTTGAGCGTGATGCGTCCTGCGCTGGAACATGACCCCCATTTGCGCTGCATAGCGCGGAAGGTGATGCGCTCTGGCTGTACCCCGATGCGCTGCGCCCACACGTCCACCATCTCCCGAATAGCGTCGAGGGGCGTGATTTCGGCGGGGACGGGTGGGGCTTTGCCGCCGAACTTTCGCAGACCATTCTCAATGAAAGTACGCACCTGTGGATGACCGGGCTTCATCCAGCGCGGGATGAACACCTCGAAGCCGCCGGGGACAGGGCGCATCATCAACGTGCGGCGCTGCTGGCGGCGTATCTGTATGTTATGGCTCGTGAGCAGGTCGTCTGACCGTTTCAAACCGGACTCGCTTGGCTGATGCGGGCGGTAAAAGCAAGCGCCTCTCCATGCTCACGGGGAGGCGCTTGTAATTGGGTACGGGTGCGGCCTACTTCATGGCCTCGATTGCGTCCATCATTTCATTGAACTGATGAATGTACAACTGCTGCTTGGCATCGCTCATGGCGACGGGCGGGTTGGGGTGGACTTCCACCATCAAGCCGTCTGCGCCGCTGGCCTTCGCCACACGCGCCAGCGGAACGGCGATGTCGCGCCGGCCTGCCGAGTGCGAAATATCTACCACTACCGGCAGATGCGATTCGAGCTTGAGAACCGCTACGCCGCCGATGTCGAGGGTGTTGCGCGTCCATTTCTCGAAGGTGCGGATACCGCGCTCGATCAGGATGACGTTCGGATTGCCGCTGCTGACGATGTATTCCGCCGCGTACAGGAATTCTTCCAGCGTGGCGGCCAGACCGCGCTTGAGGATGACGGGCTGACGCACCTGACCGAGCGATTTGAGCAGGAAGCTGTTCTGCATGTTGCGCGCACCGACCCAGAAAATGTCCACATAATCGGACATCATCGAAATCTGGCTGGCATCCATGATTTCGCTGGTGATGAACATGTTGTACTTATTGGCGACCTGACGGGCAATCTTCAGGCCGGGTTCGCCCATGCCCTGATAATCATAGGGTGAGGTGCGGGGCTTGAACACCATGCCGCGCAGGATTTTCACGCCGCGCTTGACCAGCGCCGCTGCCGTTTCGTCCATCTGCTCGAGGCTTTCGACAGCGCACGGGCCGGAGATAAGCTGGAAGTTGCCGCCACCGATCTTGGTTTCGCCATCGGGTAGGGTGATGACCGTGTCCTGATCCGGGGATTTGCGCTGCACCAGAATCTTGGCTTTGGCTTCTTTTTCTTCCAGCGCCATCGAAGCGCGGAAGATTTCGCGGAACAGTGCTTTGATGGTTTCGTTGCTGAACGGGCCTTTGTTGTTCTGTTCGAGCGCGGTCAGCATCTGCGATTCGCGCTGAGGGTCATAGAACGATGTACCCATTTCGGCCTGCACCTTGCCGATTTCGGAAACCAGAACAGCACGTTTATTCAACAATTCCAGAATCTGGAGATTGATGACATCCACTTGTCCACGTAGCTCTTGTAGACGGTTCTGCGACATATCTGTGACCCTCGTGATGTATTCGGTGGCTGGGATTGATCGGTTGCCGATTATATTTTAGAGTGCGGCTATTTGCGAGAGGAATAACAACTATTTCGAGGATGAAGGTGGTCAATATTCATACCATCCCCCGGCATAAACGCCGTCGAGAAGGCCTCGCGCTCGGTCAGGCCAGCGGGGGTGGAATAATCGCTCACGGGGACTCCTCAGGCAGCGGGTGGATGATGCACGTATTGTAACACCGCCAGATGCAGCCCGACTGAAAGTGGCACAGGACGGCACGGGGGGTTAAGATAGTGGCCTAGTGGTCGCATGCGATATAGGAATGCCCTACATGGAACTCAATCCGAGCCATTTTCACGAACAAGCCTTGATCGCCCTGAAGGATATTACCCTTCAAACCGCGCTGGATCGCGGCACGACCAACGCCGATGTGCGCCGCCGCGCCATGTTCGCCGAACTGCCAGACGCTTACGATCTGCGGATGCAGGGGCGCGCCGCCCGTCTGCGGGCGCTGGATGACTTGCCCGACCTGCTGGAGCAGATGGAACAGAAAGTCACCGCCAACGGTGGTCATGTGCTGTGGGCAGCGGACGCTGCCGAAGCACAGCAACACGTCCTCGACATCTGCCGCAAGCACGACCTGAAGCGCGGTGTGAAGGCCAAAAGCATGGCGACAGAGGAAATCGGCCTGCTGCCCTTCCTCGAAGCCAATCAGATCGAGATGGTGGAAAGCGATCTGGGCGAATACATCGTGCAGGTGGATGGCAGCCACCCCAGCCACATCGTCATGCCTGTCATGCACATGACCAAAGAGCAGGTGCGCGACCTGTTCAAAGCCAAACTGGGCATGCCCCACACCGATGACCCCGCAGACATGACGCAGTTCGCTCGCACCATACTCCGCAAAGTGTTCCTCGAAGCGGATTTCGGCATGAGTGGCGGTAACTTCATGATCGCCGAAACCGGCACAGTGGTCATCGTCACCAACGAGGGCAATGGCCGCCTGAGTACCACCATGCCGCCCGTGCATATCGCGGTGGTGGGCATCGAGAAGATCATCCCCACATGGGAGGACTTCGCCACGCTCATCCAACTGCTGCCCCGCAGCGGAACCGGCCAGCGGCTGACCGTGTATGTCAATATGTTCAACGGCCCCGCCCGTTCGGACGAGGTGGACGGCCCGCGTGACTTTTATCTGGTGCTGCTGGACAACGGGCGCAGCAACATCTACGCCAGCGAATATGCCGAGGCGCTGGCCTGCATCCGCTGTGGCGCATGTCTGAACGCCTGTCCGGTGTACGGCGTGGTGGGCGGTCATGCCTATGGCTCGGTGTATTCCGGCCCCATCGGCGCGGTTCTCACCCCGCTGCTCAAAGGCAAAGCCAACGCGGTTGACCTACCCTTCGCCAGTTCTCTGTGCGGCGCGTGCAAAGAAGCCTGCCCGGTGGAGATCAACATCCCCGATATGCTGCTGCGCCTGCGCCGCGACTTGCAAAGCGAGCAAGACCCGGCATGGCAGGCTGGCATGAAAGCGTGGCAGTTCGGTATGAGCCACCCGCTGCTGTACGAAATCGGCGGCAAGGTCGCCAATGCGGCGACGCAAGCCCTCGCGGGGGTCAGCGGCGGCGCGGTCAAAGAGATGCCGGGGCCGCTGGCGGGCTGGACGGACACCCGCGACTTCCCGCCCTTCGCCCAGCAGTCGTTCCACCAGTGGTGGACGACCAATCGCGGCGGTTCCACCTGAACGTCAGGTGCAAGCCGCACCG
>CAIVEA010000968.1 GCA_903904765.1 uncultured Chloroflexota bacterium | reverse complement strand
CCGCGCTTTTACCAGCCGCGCTGGGCGATCTTCGCGCCTTCCGGTATGGCGCTGACGTTGATACCCACCATCGCCTCACCCAGCCCCCGGCTGACCTGCGCCAGAATGGCGGGGTCGTTGTAGTGGGTGGTGGCCTCCACGATGGCCTTCGCACGCTTGGCGGGGTCGCCACTCTTGAAGATGCCCGAACCCACGAACACACCGTCCACGCCGAGCTGCATCATCAGCGCGGCATCGGCAGGGGTGGCAATCCCGCCGGCTGCAAAGTTGACCACTGGCAGCCGCCCCAGTTCGGCAGTTTCCTTCACCAGCGCGTAGGGCGCTTGAATGTTCTTGGCGAAGGTGAACAGTTCGTCCTCGTCCATCGCGCTGATGCGGCGGATGTCCGCATGGAGCGTGCGGGCATGGCGCACGGCTTCCACCACGTCGCCCGTACCGGCTTCGCCCTTGGTGCGGATCATGGTCGCGCCTTCCGCAATGCGGCGCAGCGCCTCGCCCAGATTGCGGCATCCGCACACGAACGGCACGGTGAACTTGTGCTTGTTGATGTGATGTTCTTCATCGGCGGGCGTGAGCACTTCGCTCTCGTCAATGTAGTCAATGCCCAGCGATTGCAGAATCTGCGCTTCGACAAAATGACCGATTCGCGCTTTCGCCATCACCGGAATGCTGACGGCCTTCATGATGCCTTCGATCATATCGGGGTCGCTCATACGCGCCACGCCGCCCTGCACGCGAATATCCGCTGGCACGCGCTCTAGCGCCATCACCGCGCATGCGCCCGCATCTTCCGCAATTTTGGCATGTTCGGGCGTGACCACATCCATAATCACGCCGCCCTTGAGCATCTGCGCCAGACCGCGCTTCACATTCTCGGTGCCGGTTTGCTTGTCGCCATTCGGTTGACTGCCGTTTGTTCCATTGACCATGTGAGTCCCCATTCTTATGACATTACCCTAAGTGATACGGGTAGGGTAGCCGTCCGCAAGTCCCATCTGTATGTCCACTTGAGTCCATTTGGAGACGAATAGGTGCGAATGTACCTATGCCCCGCTGGTGGCGTTGGTCCACACTTGCTGGCCGATGGGACTTTGCGGCGCGAATTCGCTGGAGATGATCTCCACAATTGTGCCTTCGTCCGCCCAATCGTAGAGCAGTTTGGCGTTGTCGTTCTGCGACATCACGCAGCCGAAGGTGAAAGGTGCGCCCACGTTCCCGCCGCCCAGATATGCGCCGTTGGGCAGCAGCACCGCGCCGTGAAAGCCGTTCATCAGCCCCGGCGTGACCTCGTACATGCCCATGAACCAGTACATCTCCCACGAGCCGCAGCCGCTTTCGCTGCACAGGGTATAACTGCTGCCGTTAGCGACCTCGTTATGGGTTAGCACCTGAAAGATGCCCGGCGAGGTGGGCGCGGTTTCAATGCCGGATGAGATCAGCCAGTCAAAGACGATCTGCCCCTTCTCAAAGGCTTTCAAGGTCTGGTTGTTCAAATCCACCACGATACGCTTGTTGGGAATGGGATTGAGGGGGATGGTGGCATCCTTCGAGGGTAGGTTGATGGTATCCCCCGGCGAAAGCACGTTCAGATCGCGGCCTTCGTTGGCCTTCTCGACCAGATAGTAGGGCAGACCCGTTTTGCGGGCGATGCGGTAGGCGGTGTCGCCCCGTTCGACGGTGTATTCCTGCGGGCGGTAACGGATGCGGAGCGTGGCCTGCGACTGGGCGATTTCAACCGCTTTGGCGATGGCCTCTTTCGTCTCGCGCATATCTAGATACCGCTGCGGCTGTTCGGGCGCGTTCAGCGATTGCACCTGCGCTTGCAAGAACGGCTCGAAGGCGGTCTCGCGCACCTGCAAGCCCTGTTCGCCCACTTCAATCCATGACGTGAACACGTCGCGGGTGGTTGACCACGAAACGGTCTGGTCGGTGAACGGATCATAGCCGATCAGCGTGATGGGTTGCGAGGTGGCGGCACGCACCTGTTCCAGATAGGGCGTGGGGTCGCTCATTTCGGGCGGGAGTGTGGTCATCACCAGATCAACGTGCCCGAACTCCACGATTTGCGCCGGATCAGCCGAGAGGCGCTCCATCATGTGCGGCACGTCCAGCATACGACCATCTGCGCCGGGGATGCCCACCAGTTCATCGTTTTGCCATGTGTAACCCGCGTTTTCCGGGGCGATGTCGGTTTGGTTGGTCAAATCCAGCAAGAAAGTTTGCGCGGTGTTGAAATCCACACTGACGACGGGCGGGATGCCGTAGCCCATCGGTAGGCCGGACATGCCCACCGCACGGGCGGCCTCGGCGGTCTTTTTCGAGTCGATCACCAGCCCCAACTGTGCAGGGGTGACATCCCATGCGCGATCACCATCCATCAGTCGAATCTGAATGTGCGTTGCCCACGCTTCATCCAGCGCAGCGGCAGCTTCTTCGACGGTTTTATCGCCCAGATTTACGCCTGCTGCCCACACGTTCGGGAAGACGCGCCCGTTGAACACGTGCGTGGCGACAAACACCACGAACAGCACACCCACCAGCCCGATCAGACCGAACCACAACGCGGGCGTGTGCCGGACATACCACAGACCATCACGCAGCGCCCATGACAGGCGTTCGCCGAGGCGCATTTCCTGAACCGGCTGCGTGATGCCGCTGACTTTGGAGCGCCAGTCGCCAGTGTTGGGCAGCGAGGCCATCAACGAGGGGCGGCGGCTGTGGCGTGCCATCTGGCGTTCGCGGGCGCGGTTCGTGCGTTTGCGAGGGGACTCGTAGCCATTCATAGTAAGGTTCTATCCTCAACTCGTCCCTAAGATTGCTCGTTTTCCATTTTACATCACTCTCCCGTGCAGAAAAACTCTTTCTCACCTTAGAGCAGGGCAAACGCAACCGCACCTTTTTTCATAACCGTACCCTGTATATAATGCCTGCGTAATTGCCCGGTCTGCCGGGCTGTGAAAGGAAACGTGCACATGGCTATCAGTAAAATCGCCAACGGTGTCGTCGTCATCATGACCTATGAACTGACGGTGGACGGCGAAGTGGTGGATAGTGCGGGGAGCGACGCTCCGTTGGAATATCTGCATGGTGCAGACAATATCGTGCCGGGCCTCGAAGAGGCGCTGGAAGGCAAGAAGGTTGGCGATAAGGTGAGCGCGGTTGTCCCTCCTGAGCAGGGCTACGGCGAATACGACGAAGACGAAGTTGACGAGTTCGACTTTGATGAGATCGAAGATGCAGACGAACTCGAAGTGGGCGCGTCGCTGGAATTTGAAGAAGACGACGAAGAAGGCAATGTCTACATCTACGAAGGCACGGTGATGGAAATCACCGAAGACACCATTGTGGTGGACTTCAATGCCCCGCTGGCTGGCAAGACGTTGAACTTTGAAGTGCAAATCGTTGGTCTGCGTGAAGCCACTGCCGAAGAACTGGAGCATGGGCATCCGCACTCGATGGATGGTTTCTTCGAGGACGAAGAATAGTCTTTTCTACACGCAACCGTACTCCCCGGCCTGCCTGATGGTCGGGGACGGTTGTGCCTCAATTCCCACACCATGCACCTCATTCTCGCTTCTAGCTCCCCCCGCCGCCGCGAACTGCTTGGTTCGTTGGGTGTGCCGTTCACCATCCACAAGCCGGATATTGATGAGACGCAAGCCGCTGGCGAAGCGCCGCTGGATTACGTTTACCGCTTGAGCCGTCAGAAAGCCGCACAGGTGGCGGAACGTCTCGGCACGTCGGAGACGGT
>CAIVEA010000967.1 GCA_903904765.1 uncultured Chloroflexota bacterium | reverse complement strand
GGGGTGGAATGCCCGATGGACGGCGGCTCGGTGTTCTGGGTGGATTTGCCCTGCTTCAGCGACATCGGCTAAAACGCTTCGATCAACACAATAAAAAAGCGAACCTGCGGGTTCGCTTTTTTTTGTTGCTTCATGGAACCGATTACGATTCCTTGTACTTGGCAGCTTCCCAATCCTTCTGGCTCACGAACTTGGTCAGGTTGCGACCATCCTTGGTCTGCGCGCGCAGGCCGTAACGGGTCTGACCGTTCTTGGTCGTGAACTTGGTCTTGGTGATGTTCTTTTCGTCGATCTTGACCTTCTTGCGTACCTTCACATCATAGAAGTCAACGCTTGCCATTATAAACTCCTTATTGATGTTGATGCGGGTGCATCAATCTATTGGGATAGGTACTTTGAGTTTTCCCTTATGTGAGGGAAGAATCTCATAACCTATAGTTAATATTGCAGATTTTCCCTAAACACGCAAGCATTTAGGGGAAAAATATGCGACATTTGTTAGGGTTTTGTCAAGATTTTTCCCGTGAGTCCCTTTTTTTGTGGTGGAATGCCCGAAAATGGCTGCCGATGCGCTTTAGGAAAAATGCGCCTGCAAAGGATGAAGATGCCCGCACAACCACTTGAATGGCTGAATTACCGCGATTGGCAACCGGGGGCAAGCACCGCCATCGGTGAACTGCGCGTGCTGCCGGAAGGGTGGAGTCCGCAATTACAAAATGCGCGTCCGGTGGTGGTGCTGCTGCCCCCGTCCTACTGGACGCAGAAGCGCCGCCGCTATCCGGTGCTTTACATGCACGATGGGCAAAACCTGTTTGACCGGGCAACAGGCTTCGCGGGGCAAGAATGGGACGTGGATGAAACGCTGATGCAGCTGGCCACCGAAGGCCGAGAAGCCATCGTGGTCGGCGTGTGGAATACGCCGCTGCGCTTCCCCGAATACAACCCGTTCACGCACTACGAAAACGGGCGCGGCGCGGATTATCTGGCGTTTCTGGCGGATACGCTCAAGCCGCAGATTGACGGGTCATTCCGCACGCTGTCCGCCGCCGTACACACGGGTATTATAGGATCATCTATGGGCGGCCTCATTAGCCTGTACGGGTTCTTCCACCGCCCGGAAACGTTCGGCTTCGCGGGGGTGATGAGTCCCTCGACATGGGTGGGCGGTGGCTCAATCTACCCGTATGTGAGCGCCCAGATGCACCGCGCCGGACGGCTGTATCTGGATAACGGCACGCGCGAGAGCAGCGCCCGTAAGCTGCATGCAACCCTGCTGGCGCGAGGCTGGCGCGATGGTCAGGATATGCGCTACGTGGTGGAAGCGGAGGCCGAACACAACGAGGCGGCATGGGCGCGGCGGCTGCCGGACGCGCTGCGCTTCCTACTGCAAGAATCTCACGCCCTCGCCCACCCTCATGGGTAGGCATTACGCAAATCATGCTATGCTCCTTCATCAGCCTCGTCATATTGAAGGAGTCGCGCCATGCCAGTCTATCTCTGCGTCACCTGCGGCGCACACTACCCCGAATCCGATCAGCCGCCCGCGCACTGCTTGATCTGCGAGGATGAGCGCCAGTATGTGAACGCCAATGGGCAGCAGTGGACGACGCAGGACGCGCTGCGGGCGACACACGATCACCAGTTGCACATCGAGCCGCTTGAACCCGGCCTGTATCACCTGAAGCCAGAGCCGAAAGTGGGCATCGGGCAATATGCCCATCTGGTGCAAACCCCCGAAGGCAATCTGCTGTGGGACTGTGTGCCGTACCTCGATGAGGCGGGGATACAGGCGGTGCGGGCGCTGGGCGGCCTTCGCGCCATCGCTATCTCACATCCCCATTTTCATACAGCAATGGTCGAGTGGAGTCGCGCTTTCGGCGGTGTGCCGGTTTACATCCACGCCGGCAACGCCCCCTACATCACACACCCGGACGAGGCGGTACAGTGCTGGGAAGGGGATACGCTGCCGCTGTTCGGCGGCCTGACGCTGATCTGCTGCGGCGGGCATTTCCCCGGTTCGGCGGTGGTACACTGGCCAGCGGGTGCGGCGGGGCGTGGGGTGCTGCTGACGGCGGACACAATTGATGTGGCGGCGGATGTGCGCTATGCCACCTTCATGTACAGTTACCCTAATGATTTGCCGCTGCCGCCCTCAAAGGTGCGCCGGATTGTGGCAGCAGTCGAGCCGTTCGCATTTGATCGGCTGTACGAGGGGTTCGGTGAGGTAATGGATGGCGACGCGAAAGCCAAAGTGCGCGTTTCGGCGGAGCGTTATATCCGCGCCCTCACCGATCCTGATGAGGCGTGAAAAATGCCCGCTGTAGGAACTGCATACCCGCCAATATCTGGCTCACCCGCTGGTCGCTTAACGTCCCGATATAGGCTCCAAGTTGCGTTTTAGCGATGGTAGACACTTTCGAGACTTCCACGACGCTCTGCTTGGGCAAATCCGCCTCGCCCATGTCCAGCAGCACATTCCCCGGCAAACGGGCGCGTTCGAGGTTCGAGGTCAGCGCACAGGTCACAATCGTAGGAATGCGGCTGTGATTCAAAAGATCATCCTGAATAATCACATGCGGATGGGGAATGCTCGCTTCGGTATCCGCTGGATTTGCAAGCCGCACCCAGTAAATATCGCCTTGATGAATGGCTAACCGCCCTTCATCAAGGGGGTGCTGTTCCTCAACCATTGTTGAATCGGGATAGCGGCTGATGAACTGCTCAAGCGCCATCCGAACCACCTGATTGCGGGAGATATGGAGGCGCTCGGCCACCGCTTGCACTTGCTGGTGCAGCGTCTTGGGGAGCGTGATAGACGTTCTAAGCGTTTCGGCCATCTGGCGACACTTTGCTCATTTATGGCGGCGGCGCAGAATCAGAGTGCCTCGATGCTGCCGTTGTGCCGTGTCATCGCCAGTTCGATTCCGTCAGTCAGCCATGTTTCGGTGGCATCAGCGGCGCGGTCAATTACCTGCGCGGCGAGGATGGCCTCATCACCTTTGAACGCCCCCAGCACGTAATCTTTGGCGGCCATCTTCCCCGGCGGGCGGCTGATGCCGAAGCGCAGGCGGTTGAAATCCTGCGTGCCGAGGTGCTGGATGACGCTCTTGACCCCGTTTTGCCCGCCCGCGCTGCCGGACTGACGCAGGCGCACCGTCCCCAACGGCAGGTCAAGATCGTCGCAGATAATCAGGATGCGCGGCATCTCGATCTTGTAGAAATCCACCAGCGACCGCACCGCCTCCCCGCTGAGGTTCATGTAGGTCTGTGGCTTGGCGAGCACCACTTTGCGATTGCGAATCGTTCCGGTGGCGGCCAGCGCCTTGCGTTCCTTCTTGCCGAACGACAGCCCGTAACGGCGCGCCAGTTCGTCCGCCACGCGGAAGCCGACGTTGTGGCGGGTGTCCTCATATTCGCTGCCGGGGTTGCCCAGCCCAACGATCAAATACCAGTCGGTCATGCTGTCCTGCGCCTCGCTGCTCATCGGCGGCGAAGTATAGCACGAGCCGCCATGAATGCTGAGTCGAAATTTGACACGCCACCCCGTACTGGTATACTGGTATACCAGTTCAAGGAGGCGCTATGAGCAACGATTTCCTGATCGGATTTGACACCTCGATAGATCGCAACCGCGTGTGTGAGCAGGTGGCAGATCGCCTCGAAAGCCAGCTGCGGGCGGGGATGCTCAAGCCGGGGGACAAACTGCCCTCGGAGCGCGAGTTGGCCGCCCTGTTCGATGTAAGCCGCACCATCATCCGCGAGGCGCTCAAACTGCTGGAAGCGCGGGGGCTGTTGCAAACGCGCACCGGACAGGGCGTGTTCGTCCGTATGCCCGATGCCCGCGCCGTCACGCGCACGCTGGAAATTTACCTGCATCTCCAGTATCCGCCGGAGTCCGACACGCTGGAGATTGACCAGTTGCGCCGGATTCTGGAAAGCGGGATTGCGGCGGCGGCGGCGCAGTATGCCACGCCGGAGGACATCGCGCATCTGCAATCGCTGATTGACCAGTTGCGCCTGCACGAAGGCTCAGCCAGCGAAGCCGGCAAGCTCGATCTGGAGTTCCACCTGTTTCTGGCGGAGGCCACGCACAACCGGATGCTGGTGCTGGTGCTTACGCCGCTGGTCGAGCATTTGCGTGTGCATTTTCAAACCGTTTGGACGCGCTATACCGGTTCTACCGCGCTCATCCATGACCAGCATCAGGCGGTGGTGGATGCCATCGCCACACACGATTCGCAGGCTGCCAGCCGTGCGATGGATAGCCATCTGGATTACGCCCATCAGGTCATCGCGCAGAACTTCGAGGCCAAATCATGACCCACTTCAACGTGACCCCGCCGGAAACCATCCCCGCCCGTCCCGATTCGGCGCAACTCCGCGCTGCCGCCCGCGAACACCTGTGGATGCCCTACAGCATGGTCAGCCAGCTTGCCAGCGACGACAGCCCGCGTGTCATGGTGCAGGCGCGGGGCGTGTGGCAGTGGGACTCCGATGGCCGCAGTTATATTGATGCAGTGGGCGCGTTGGAGGCGATGGTGACGGGGCATGGCCGCCCGGAGATCAACGCCGCCATCACCGACCAGTTAGAAGCGATTGCCTTCACCGATACGTTCCGTTATACCACCGTCCCCCAGATTCGCCTCGCAGAACGGCTGGCGCAACTCGCACCGGGCAGCCTGAACCGCGTGCATCTGACACCGGGCGGCAGCGAGGCGGTGGATGTCGCCATCAAGGTCGCACGCCAGTATCACTACATGCGCGGGGATGTCGCCCGCACGAAGGTCATCACGCGGCATGGTGCATATCATGGCGTGACCTACGGCGCGATGATGGTGGACGGCAATTACCACGCCACCCGCAACTACATCTTCCAGACCGAATCGAACGGGCGAATCGCCCCGATGCCGCAGCCGGGGTGCGGGGCGGAACATGCCCGTGAGATCGAGGAAACCATCCTGCGTGAAAACCCCGATACGGTTTCGATGGTGCATCTCGACCCGATGAACACCGCCATCAACGTCGCCATCCCCGATGACAGCTTCCTGCCTGCCCTGCGCAAGGTGTGCGATCGCTACGGCATCCTGCTCAGTTGCGACGAGATCATCACGGGCTGCGGGCGCACCGGACGCTGGTTCGCCTGCCAGCACAGCGATGTTGTGCCGGACATCATGACGCTCTCAAAGGGCTTATCCAGTGGCTATTTGCCGGTTGGCGCGACTCTCGTCAAAGAGGAAATCGCAGATTGCTTCGACGGCGGCGCGGAGCGTATGTTCCGGCACGGGCAGACCTACGGCGGGCATCCGGTGGCGTGCGCGGCGGCGGTGGCGACGCTGGATGTGATCGAGCGCGACGGGCTGGTGGAACGTGCTGCCGAGATGGGCGCGTATATTCTGGAAGGGCTGCGTTCGCTGGCGCATCATCCCTCGTTCGTGGCGGCGCGGGGCAAAGGGATGCTGTTCGGGCTGGAATTGCGCCCGCACGATGCCAGCCGGTTCGCTACGTTGGGGCAGCACGGCACAGCGGTGCGGGTGGCTTGCCGCGAAGAAGGCGTGATCGTGATTCCGGTGCATCCCGGCAACACGCTGCTGATCGCCCCGCCGTACATCATGACCCGCGCCGAGGCGGACGAAATGGTGGCGCGGATAGATCGCGGCCTGACGCGGTTGGAAACCTAACCCGCAATTTCACCCCTCAACCGTGCAGTTGAGGGGCGAGGTTTTTTACGCCAGTTCGCGATCCGATTTGAATTGCGTTTCGTACAGGTGCGCGTACAGCCCACCCTGCGCCAGCAGATCGGCATGCGTGCCGCGCTCCACCACCCGCCCGCGATCCAGCACCAGAATTTGGTCAGCCGCCAGAATCGTACTCAAACGGTGGGCGATCACGATGCTGGTGCGCCCCGCCATCACCGTTTTGAGCGCATCCTGAATCAGCGCCTCCGACTGGCTATCGAGATGGCTGGTGGCCTCATCCAGCACCAGAATGCGCGGGTTCTTGAGGATGACGCGCGCCAGAGCAATG
>CAIVEA010000966.1 GCA_903904765.1 uncultured Chloroflexota bacterium | reverse complement strand
GCATGGGTGGTATGAACGGTCAGGGTGGCATGGGTGACATGAACGGTCAGGACTGCATGAATAGCAATTGTCCGGCGGTCACCCCCGAAGCGACAGTTGTCCCGAACTCGTAATCTCAATCCTTCCCCTCTCCTCAGTCAATCGGGGCGCTCATTGCAGCGCCCCGATTGCATTCCGGGTATAGGACGGCTTTGCACAGCCTGTAGGGATAGAGAATGCGCTCCCACTTGAGGGATAAGCAAAGGATTTTAGCGCGGTAGCACCGGCAGTTCGATGCGCGACCCCTGCACCCCGCATTGCACCGTCCACGCTGGAGTCCCCTGTGCGGGAACGCGGGCGAAAGTATCTTTGTCCGCGCCGGCCAGCGCCACACGCAACCGTTCGCCGCGCCGGAGCAGCGCCGATAACGGTTGCAGCCCGAAGCACAGTTCTACCGTTTCGCCGCGTGGCAGGGGGGCGCTGTCGGCACGGCGGAAAGAATGCTGCGGCACATCCGTCCAGTAGGGGGCGGGTAGATTACTCAGGCGGCGGTGGATGCCGCGCAACTGGCCTTCGGTCAGGTAACGCACCACACCTTTCGCGTCCACCGCTTCCAGATAGGCGAAGAACGCGCCATCAGGTTCACTGGAAGCCACCTGCAAGCGAATGACCGGACTGCCTGCTAGTTCCAGATCGGCGGTCAGCGGCGCTGAGGTGTAGGTCAACAACCGCCCATCGGCGCGGGCGCGATCCGGGTAGACCAGCGGCTTCGCCATCTGCGTGTGCCAGCGGTTGGTCAGGCCAGTAGTCGCCTCGAAATCCACCGTGTAGCGGTGGGCGGCGGCGGCGGGCTGTTCGGGCGCAAGGCTGTTATCCGGCTGGAAATACCACGTTTGTGATTTCACACCGGGCAGCGGCCAGACCGCTGTTTGCTTCCATACTTCTTCGCCCAGCGTGTAGTAAAACAGCGTTTTGCCCTGCGGCGGCTGATCGTCCACCAGCGTCTGCGCGAAGAACTGCGCCAGCGCCGCCCATTGTTCACCGTGTGCAGGTGAGGGGGCGATTTGGGGACGTTGGTAAGGGCTGCCGTGCGCGGTCATCTCGTGCTTCCATGCGCCGATGACTGCGATCTGCGGGTTGCGATAGCTATTAAAGGTACGCAGCGCGGCGCTGGCAGATGCGCCATCCAACCAGCTCCCCCACGAGAATAAGGCCGCGCCTCCCGCTTCGATGGCCTGCTGGTGTGGAAAGACGCTGAAATCGTCCAGCGTGACTCCGGTGCTGCCGAACAGATCATCACGGTAAGTGACGTTCTGGATGGCCTGATACACGTTGGTGTTGGCCTGATGGTCGCGGATGGCCTGCATCAGCCGTTCCCGATTCCCCGCCACCGGACGCACGCCCCGCGTGAGTAGGCGGGCGCTGAAGGGGAACAGTTTAGACGGCTTGCCATTGTCCAGCAGTTGGTTGCTGGCGTTCCATTCGTTGATGAAAGCCTGATTGAACAGGCCGCCGGGGAGCGCCACATCGGTATACACATCGTATTCGATCTCCTGCGGGACGATGGCTTTTACGCCCTCCACGCCGACGGCGGCCAAGCGCAGCGCCGACGCGCCTTCGTAAGAGATGCCGAACGCACCCAGTGCGCCCGAACACCACGTTTGCGACTGCACCCAGCGGGCGATATGGGCATAATCCGCCACCTCTTGCGCCGACCACGGACACAGGCTGATGCCCGTCGAAGCACCTGTGCCGCGCACATCTGCCACCACCAGCCCAAACCCTCGTGGGATGAGGTCGTCGCCAATCGGCTCACGGGGGCCGATGAGCGCCTTGTTGGGCGGGTTGGGGATGCGAAGTTCGAGACTGCGCCAGTACCGCGCCAGAATCAGCAGCGCCGGAATGCGCGTGGTGACGGGCAATCCCGCAGGCAACATCACATCCACTGCAATTTGCACGCCATCCGGCATGGGGATGTAGTGCGAGGTGGCCGTCACGCCTTTGTAGTGCGGTGCGGGCGCTCCGGCGAACAGATCACGGATGGTCTTCATCAAGAGTCCTTTCGCAGCGGCTTAAAATTCATCCTCGATACGTTGAATGGTTTCGTCCAGCCAGCGAATGAGGGTTTCTTCAATCATTTCTCCCTGACGGCGGGCGGAGTCCCACAGCAGAGCATCGCGCCGCAGGTGTGGGTGCTGTTCCGCGCTGGTGTGGATGATGGCGCTGATGTCATCGCGCAGGAGCTTCAGTTGCTGCTGATGCAAAGCGCGTTGCACCCGCAACTGAGTCAGCACCGTCTCTTTGTCAATCTGCGCGGAGAAGAACAGGTGTACCAGCAGCGCGTCTTTGGTGGGCTGCAATTCGGTCATAGGTTGCGCCAGCCAGTCGCGCAAGTCAGCACGTCCGGCCTCAGTGAGCGTGAATAAACGACGATCGGAGTCGCCGCCCGCCTGTGTTACTTCGATAGTGAGGAGTCCTTCGGCCTTCAACTGGTCCAGCGTGCGGTAAATCTGGCTGGTCTGGGCGTACCAGAAATGCTGCGCCGAGGTGTCTATGAACTGTTTGATCTGGTAGCCCGTCATCGGTTGATAGCTGAGCGCACCGAGTAGGACATATTTGAGCATAAGGGTGCCTATATTCCATAAGTGATATTCTACTTATGATATTCCATAAGTGGAAATAATCAAGTGGATGCACCCGGCGTGGCTGCAACGCAAAAGGACACGACGTATTGCGTCGTGTCTCGGTGAAATACGGATGGGGAGGGGACGGGGTTACTTGTTGAATTTGCCGCCACCGCCGAAGATGTTGGCGGGCAGCTTGAACCCATGCTCTTTCAGGCGATCCTCGAAGTTCGGGCGGAACCCTGCTGCTTCCAACTGACCGCCGCCCGCGTGGGAATAGCCTTGTCCCGTGAAGCCGGGTGTTTTGTAGACGAAAATATCTTGCAGGGTGATGTTTTCGCCTTCCATGCCCTGCACTTCGGTGATCTGCACCACCTTACGGCTGCCATCCTTCAGACGGCTCTGCTGGATAATCAGGTTCACCGCTGCTGCGATCTGCCGCCGAATGACTAGCACGGGCAAATCCATGCCCGCCATCAAGCATAGCGTTTCCAGACGGGCGCAGCAGTCACGCGGGTTGTTGCTATGGACGGTGGTCAGCGAACCGTCATGACCGGTGTTCATGGCTTGCAGCATGTCCAGCGCCTCACCCGCACGGCATTCACCGACGACGATGCGATCCGGGCGCATACGTAGCGCCCCCTTTACCAGATCGCGGATGGTCAACCGGCCAGTCATGCCATCGCCACCCGGCAGGGGCGGCGCGGTTTCAAGGCTGACGACGTGGCGTTGCGAGAGCTGAATTTCTGCTGCGTCCTCGATGGTCAGGATGCGTTCGTCTTCGGGGATGAAGGAACTGAGTACGTTGAGGAGGGTGGTTTTACCGGAACCCGTACCGCCCGAAACCACGATGTTCAAGCGTGACACGATGCAGGCTTCCAGAAAGTCGGCTACTTCTTTGGTGAACGACCCGAACTTGATGAGATCGGCCACCGTCAGCGGTTTGGACGGGAATTTACGGATGGTCATGGTCGTGCCTTTGAGTGCCGAGGGCGGCATGACCAGATGTACACGCGAACCGTCTGGCAAGCGACCATCCACCATCGGATTAGCGCGGTTGAACACGCGCCCCAGCGGGCGCACGATGCGCTGCGCTGTCCATTGCACATGCTCCTCGTCATCAAAGACGATTTCGTTCTCGCGCAGCTTGCCCTTTTGCTCGGCAAAAATCATGTCTGCGCCTGTGACCATGATCTCGGAGATGGCCTTGCTCTGCACCAGCGGCTCAATCGCGCCGAAACCCATCAGGTCGTTCAGCAACGCCTCTTTGAGCGTCTCGAAGTCTTCGGCGGAGAGAGGTAACCCCATCTTTTGCAGGATGGTCTTTAAGCGCCCCACCAGCAACGCCTCTTTTTCCGCGTCGCCCCGGTGCCATTGGTCGGCCTCGTCGGGGGTCGCCAGCAGCTTAGGCCGGATTTGCTTACGCAGCGCGGCTAACTTGGCCGGCAAGCGGATTTTCTCGATGGTGGTCGATTCAGCTTTGACCTCGATCTTCACTTCTGGTTTGGCTTCAGGTGGTTTGGGCGGTTCCTCGGCAGGGGGCGGTGGGGGTGCATCCAGCGGGGTGCGCTGTTCGGCTTCTTTTCGGGCTTGCTCGCTGATACGACGTTGAAGAAACGACATAAGACCGCGCCTTTTCACGACTCCAGATCGGACACTATACAGTCTACATGAAGTATACGCCGAATGACGTAAGAGTTTTCCAAAGGAACGTAAAGGGGGCGCAAAATCGGCGGCTACTTCTGGCGATGAAAAAGGGGGCGTTTTGGGGTAGAATGCGTACATCGTCAGCCGCGCGATTCACTGCTAAAATCGGTTTGACATCTAGATTCCATTATGTTAATCTCGCTCGGTCTTATTGTTCAGAATGGCACAAAGTCCATCCATCCCGGAGAGCACTATGGCTTTGCAAGAGTTCGCACCAATCGGGGCGCTTATTCTGTTGGCGGTGCTGGTCGCGTTCATCGTGGTGATTATCTCCAGTTTGTTCGGTCCTCATCGGCCCAGCGAACGGAAAGCCGCCCCGTATGAAAGCGGTATGAAGCCGATTGGCCCTGCCAATCGTCGCCTGCCTGTTAAGTTCTATCTGATCGCTGTGTTGTTCATCATCTTCGATGTAGAAGCCATCTTCTTCCTGCCGTGGGCGGTGGAACTTCGTGATCTGGGGATGTACGGTTTACTGGTTATGGGTGTGTTCCTCATCATCCTCACGATTGGCTTCATCTATGAATGGAAGAAGGGAGCGATGGAATGGGAGTAATCAGCTCTAAACTTGGCAATCTGGGCGTGGTGACCACCACGCTGGATCAGGCGGTCAACTGGGGTCGTACTGGCGCGATGTGGCCGTTGCTGTTCGGTCTGGCTTGCTGCGCCATTGAATACATGAGTACACAGGCTTCCAACTATGACCTGTCGCGCTTCGGCATGGAACTGAACCGCGCCAGCCCCCGGCAGGCCGACCTGCTGATTGTTTCGGGGCGTTTGACGCGCAAGATGGCTCCGGTGGTGCGCCAGTTGTACGATCAAATGGCCGCCCCCAAGTGGGTGATCGCGATGGGCGACTGCGCTTCGTGCGGCGGCGTGTACAACAACTACGCCATCGTGCAGGGCGCGGACGAAATCGTTCCGGTGGATGTGTATGTGGCTGGTTGCCCGCCGCGCCCGGAACAACTTCTGCACGGCATTCTGACGCTGCACGAAAAGATCAAGGGCGAGAGCATCCGCGATTGGGCTGCTCCCGTCGAAACGATCCGCGTCTAACACGACAGCATGTGACCTGAACTGCCCCGCCAGCGCGGGGCTGCGGCTTGAAAAGTGAAGGATGGCATTGGGATGTTCATTCCACAAGCACTAGACCCCGTTACCGCACTCAAACAGGCGCTGCCTGATGCGGTGGAAGATGTGCGTGAATACGGCGGCGATACCACGATTGTGGTCAAGCCCGATCATCTTCAGGCGGTCAGCCAGTACCTGCGCGATACTGCCGGACTGGTCTACAACTATCTTTCGGATGTGAGCGCCGTTGACTACTACCCCGACTACAATCGTCCGGGGCGTTTTGGCGTGTCGTACCACATCCTCTCGATGCTGTACAAGCGCCGCCTGCGCTTGAAGGTATACCTGCCGGAAGAAGCGCCGAGCGTAGCCACCGTCACCACGGTTTGGCCGGGCGCGAACTGGCTGGAGCGCGAAATTGCCGACATGATGGGCATTGATTTCGCGGGACACCCCGACAAGCGCCGTCTGCTGATGCCGGACGACTGGCAGGGACACCCGCACCGCCGCGATTATCCGCTGGGCTATGAAACGGTCATGTTCTCGTTCAACGCGGACGAGATCATGAAGCACAAGCCGCACGCGACTGACTAATCTGGTATGACGATCACGGGCTGTTGCAGGTTCAACAGCCTTTTTAGTGAGATGGATGGAGCGAACGCATGGCGCTGCAAACGGCTGCGAATACGAATGATGCGATGGCAGAGTGGGCGGGCAGCCTCGAACAATTAAAAGGGCTGGTCACCGAACGGGCGCTGACGGGCGAAACCATGCTGTTGAACATGGGGCCGCACCACCCCAGCACTCATGGCGTGCTGCGCTTGCTGCTGGAACTGGATGGCGAAGAAGTCATCACCTGCCTGCCGGATATTGGCTTCCTGCACACCGGCATCGAGAAGAACATCGAGTCCAAGTCGTTTGAGAAGGCTGTGCCTCTCACCGACCGCATGGACTATCTGGCTCCGATGTCGAACAACGCCGCGTACTGTCTGGCGGTGGAAAAGCTGGTCGGGCTGGATGTGCCGGAACGCGCACAGATTATGCGCGTGATCTGCCTCGAAATGACCCGCCTGAACAGCCACCTCGTCTGGTTGGGGACTCACGCGATTGACCTCGGCGCGATGAGCGTGTTCCTGTACTGCTTCCGCGAACGCGAAGTGCTGCTGAAGATGTTCGAGATGCTCAGCGGTCAGCGTATGATGGGCAGCTATATGCGCCCCGGCGGGGTGTGGCGCGATTTCCCGCCCGAATTCCTGCCGACGCTCGAAAACTTCCTCAGCTACTTCCCTTCCCGCGTGGACGATTACGAAGCCCTGCTCACCAAGAATCCGATCTGGATGGATCGTACACAGGGCGTGGGCGTGATCGAACCGGAAAAGGCGATGGCGTGGGGTGTCAGCGGCCCCAGCTTGCGCGGCAGCGGTGTGGCGTGGGACTTACGTAAGGCCATGCCCTACAGTGGCTATGACCAGTACGAGTTCAACGTGCCGGTGGGCGAACACGGCGACGTGTATGATCGCTTCATGGTGCGTATCCGCGAAATGCGCGAAAGCGTCAAGATCATTCAGCAGGCCATCAAGCGCTTACCCGCTAAGGGTGCGTTCCGTTCGCAAAACCGCAAGTTCGTGCCACCCCCGCGTGCCGAACTGGGGCAGAGCATGGAAGCGGTCATCCACCATTTCAAGCTGTGGACGGAAGGCTTCGCCGCGCCGGATGAAGAAGTGTTCGCGGCGATTGAAAGCCCGCGTGGTGAACTGGGCTGCTATCTGCATGGGACGGGCGGCAACAAGCCGCGCCGCGTGCATTTCAAAACTCCATCGTTCATGCACATTAGCTCGCTGCCCGTGATGACGCAGGGGCATTTGATCGCCGATCTGGTGGCGATTGTGGGCAGCGTGGACGTGGTTCTGGGCGACTGTGACCGGTAGGGTTAGGACAAATACGATGGCTTTGAAAGACAAACACGCCAAGCAGATCGAAGCGACCTTCGCCAAGTACCCCGACAAGCGTTCGGCGGTCATGCCGCTGCTGCATCTGTCGCAGCAGGAATACGGCTGGGTCAGCCCGGAAGGTATCGAAGAAGTGGCCGGCCTGTGCGAGATGGATCCGACGCAGGTGCGGTCTATCGCCGGTTTCTACACCATGTATTCGGAAGAACCGAAGGGTAGATACTGGCTTCAGGTCTGCACCGACCTGTCGTGTGCGCTGTGCGGCGCGGACAAGTTCTATGAGGACTTGAAGAAGGAACTGAATGTGGACGATGGTGGCACGACCGAAGACGGCGTGTTCACCGTTGAGCATGTGATGTGCCTCGCGGCCTGCGACAAAGCGCCCATGCTCCAGTGCAACTTCCACTTTGAAGAAAATCTGGACATGGACAAGATGCGGAAGAAGCTGGCTGAATGGCGAGCCGAAGCTGCCAAGAGCAAAGCGTAAACACTTGCGGCAGACTGCGCCCGTCGGTAACGCCCCGTATCCGGCGCGCAGTCCTGTTTTCACCGAAGCGAACCGGGCAGAATGGGGAAATGTGACGTATGTATATTTTGTATCGCGGGCGCGAAATCAAGAACATCCATAAGTTCGATGTCTACACTGAACACGGCGGCTACGAGGGTCTGAAGAAGGCGCTCGGCATGAAGCCCGCCGAGGTGATCGAAACCGTCAAGGCCAGCGGTCTGCGTGGGCGTGGCGGCGCGGGTTTCTCGACGGGTATGAAGTGGAGCTTCATCCCGCAGAGCGAACCGGTCAAGTACGTGGTGGTGAATGCTGACGAAAGCGAAACCGGCACGTTCAAAGACCGCGAAATTATGGAAACCAACCCGCACCAGCTCATTGAAGGCGCGATGATCTGCGCGTGGGCGATTCAGGCCAAAGCGGTCTACATCTACCTGCGCGGCGAATTCTGGGATGTGGCGCACGAACTGGACAAGCGCATCGCAGAAGCGCGTAAGGCCGGCTTCGTGGGCGACAATGTGATGGGCAGCGGTTGGTCGTGCAACGTGTACACCCACCTCGGCGCAGGTGCGTACATCTGCGGCGAAGAAAGCGCCCTGCTGGAAAGCCTCGAAGGAAAACTGGGGCAGCCCCGCGTGCGTCCCCCCTTCCCCGCGCAAAAAGGCGGCGGTCTGTACGGTGAGCCGACGGTGGTGAACAACGTCGAAACCCTGACCAACGTCCCTTGGATCATCACCAACGGCGCAGACGAATATAAGAAGATCGGCACCGAGCAAAGCCCCGGCACCAAGATTTTCTGCGTCAGCGGCCATGTGGAGAAACCGGGCAACTACGAGTTGCCGCTGGGTGTCACCTTCCGCGAACTGCTGTACACCCATGCGGGTGGCGGTAAGGGCGGGCGCAAGATCAAGGCCATCCTGCCGTCGGGCGGGTCGGG
>CAIVEA010000965.1 GCA_903904765.1 uncultured Chloroflexota bacterium | reverse complement strand
TATAACTGTGTGCGCCCTCTGGAGGAGATAGCCTTGCTGCGGACATTGAAGTTGTTCACCCTACTGGCAATCCTCGGCACGGCGCTCACCGTCGTACAAGCGCAGAACGCCCCGCGCTTGGAAGCCGGCGATCCCCCGCTGGCCTCGCTCATCTCGATCTCGCAACCGGACGCAAATGGCCTTGTGACCATTTCTGGCGCGGCGGGTTCGGTCTTTCCCGGCGCACAGGTGGCAATCCGCAACCTGTACACGGGCGACACCTTCTACACACAAGCCGGCCTGACGGGCAACTTTAGCGCCACCCTGTATGGCGCGGTCAGTTCGCCCTTCTGGATCAGCCCCGCCGAGAATATCCCGAATGCCCTGCGCGACCAAGCGGGTTCGCTGCCCGGTGGCCCCGGCACAATCGTCTACAGCCCGCCCGCACCCGCACCATCGGCGGCGACCATCACGCAGATCATCCCCGACGGTGACTCCGCCGACTGGGCGGCTTATCCGGCAGCGCAGGATAGCGCCTCTGGTTTGTGGGCGCTGCTGAACGCCGACTCGCTGTATACCGCCATCCCCGGCACAGCCATCCCCGCTGATTACGGGCAGATGGAGATCATTTTCACGTTTGACGACAACACCTACAGCATGGTGTTCGACCCGCGCCTGCCCGAACCGGCACTGCTTTCGCGGATTGCACCCGCCCCTGCCCCTCTGGGTGCGGTGTCTATTACCGCCGGACTCATAACTGAGCCGACAGGCGGACTCGAAGTGCGCGTCGCCCGCACCCAGATCAATACCACCGACCCGATCATCGAACAGGCGACACTGGACGCGCTGCGCTTCGTCGCTGCGGATGGCACCGAGATCAGTCGCCTCGACAGCAAACAGTCCATCCCCATTTTGACCGAAACCGACGGCATTGTGCGCCAGAACGATGCACTACCTGCCGATGCACAGCATTTTGTGGCGGCTGGCAGTCTCGGCGGGGCGAATGGCCGCTGGACGGTGCAAGGGCGCGTGAATGCGCTGGCGCTGCAACCCGGCGACTCGCTGCGGCTGTCGCTAGATGTCCACATGAGCGCCCCCGACCTCGCAGCAGGCATGGCTGGCTTGAGCATGATCGGTCAGTTAGAACTGGTACAGGTGGTGAACGGTGACAGTCAACCGGGCGCTGCCGATGCCGACAGCAACAACGGTTGGTCGAACATCCTCACGCCCTCCGGCCTCGCGGTAGATAACCTGCGCGGCGCAGCGGCGCTGGGCAGCACCCGCACCCCCGCTTATCAGATTGTGCGGCGCGGCGATCAACTGCTGTTCCCGCTGGATTTCGTTGTGACGCTCCCTGCTGATCTGCCGACTGGCATCTACGTGCCGGTTTTTCGCGGCTTCGGGCAGGTGGGTGATGGGGACCTATTCGCATGGTCATCTGACAGCCCGTTAGGGACGGGCAGCGCCCCCACACCGGAAGCCACTCGCCTACCGCTGGCCTTGAATATCGGCGGCATTCAATCCGGGCGGTTGTTGTGGACGCTCTTTCAAGACTCGCCTGCCGGGGACGGCAGTCGTGGCCTGATCGCGGACGAAGATCAAAGCCGTTATGCGCTCTCCAACCGCGTGCGTTTCAATGCCCCCACCTATATCCTGCCACCCACCCGCGCCGGAGAACCGATTGCTTACCCGATTGAGCCATACTTGCTCAATCAAATGCCGAACGCTTATGACCACCTGAACGCGCCGCTGATCCCGTTCTTCTTCCCCGGCGGCAGCCTGAGCGCCCGCGTCACCCGCCCCGATGGACAGATAGACGATCTAGGGCGCGTAGCCTTCATTCAGAACCAACTTTCCACTGCCGCGCTGGACGAGCGCAGCGCCTTCGGCGCAACCACGCCGGTAGATGCTTACCGCCTGACCACGCTCAACCCAATCTTCACCGATTACACGTTCCAGCAGTACGGCGCATATCAGTTTGAACTGACCGGAACGCTGGAAGATGTCTATGGCAACTCGTATGAGGGCGGCGGTACGTATGACGTGCTAATCGCTGAACCGCTGGAAATGCAACCCGGTGCGCTGTCCGGCGCGCCCTTTGAAGTGACCGACGCGGTGCAAACCGGCCTGCGCGTGCTGCCC
>CAIVEA010000964.1 GCA_903904765.1 uncultured Chloroflexota bacterium | reverse complement strand
TCGGCATCTCCGGTCAGCGCCAGTACCGGAACAGTGATGCGTGGCAGCCAGCTTTGAATATCCACATCCGGCATCCGGCTGAAGTAGGCGGCTAAGCCGTTCAGATCGAGCTGGCGGGCGGCGGCTTGCAGGCGCGTGGTGGTTTCCCGCAAACCGGGGTAGGCGAAATAGGCGCGGCGGTCGCTGGCGTACTGACCGCTGACCTGATGATAGATGGCTGGCGAGATGCTGCTGACGGTCATATTGAATTTGAACAGCGCCCGCCCGATGGTGCCGCCCCGCGCCAGCAGTTGCAGCGGACGCAGGATGCCACCCCAGCGCCCCTGCACGAACCCGCTGATGCTAACAACGGCAGTGGCAAGGCCGGGGTTTTGCGCCGCCAGCGCCAGCACCGCAAACCCGCCCGTCGAATGCCCGACCAGCATCACAGGCTGATCGCCCACCAACTGCCGGATGGCCGCCGTCAGCCAAGCGGTGATGCGCTCGGCGGTCAAATCGGACTCCGCGAAGTTCGCCCCGAAACGCGCCGGCCAGTGACCGGGCAAGCTGAGCGAAAACCAGTGACGTTCGTTCAAAAGCGGGGTCAGATGGGCACCGTTTTCCCAGAACAGAACGCTGGAGGCGATGCCGTGAATGTAGATGACCGGCACACCGCCGCAATCCGGGTTGTACTCCAGCGCAACCAGTTCCTGCCCGTCTACGTGCAAGCGGCGTTCGTTCGACATCGGTTGTCCCTCACGGTTGATGGCGGCAATTCTACCCTTCCGATAGTATGAATGAGGGTTTTAATTGTCGCAATTTAACCCTCATCCTGATTGGACGAGCGAATGCCTAGCAATAAAATCCCCCTCTCCAATCACTCTTCCTCATTCATGGCGATGGGTTAAGACAAAAAATGCGTCCTGCTTCCCCTCTCCAATGCGGTATTTCGCATGATGGAAGGGGACTGAGGGGTGAGGTGCTGAATCAAAACGGGGGGCTTGCGCTCCCCGTTTTTGTACGTTCGCAGCGCCCCGTCGTTAGGCGGGGGTGCTGGTCGGTGCGGGTGTCGCACTGGGCGGCACAGGCGTATTGCTCGGCTTGACCGTCGCGGTGGGCGGCACAGGCGTGTTGCTCGGCTTGACCGTCGCAGTCGGCGGCACGGGCGTGTTGCTCGGTGCAACCGTTGCGGAGGGCGGCACAGGCGTATTGCTGGGCGCAACCGTCGCCTCGGCAGTCGCTTCTGCTGTGACTTCGGCAGACGATGCACCAGCGGTGGCGGCAGCGGTCTGCTGCGCGGCAACCGTCATGGTGGCGATAATCTGCTGAATCTGCGCATCTGCCGTCGCGGTCTGCTCAACTTCGCTGTACGGGTTGGCCGTCGCGGTGAAGGTGGCGGTGGGCGTGGGCGAGGCCACGTAAGCCGGGATAGCGATCTGACCGATCAGACCATCCACAAGGTCTTTGGGCAGCACATAGACGTTCTTGGTGTCGTCGTTCACCAGCCCGTAGTAGCGCGGGTTCGCCACCGAGGCATTCCCGATTTGCAGGCGGTACTCTTTGCCATCGGAGTCGGTCAGTTTCAAATCGTACTTGGGCGCATCCAGCCCGAAATCCGCCAGTTTATCGGACTCGAACTTGTCGGCGGCAGCCAGCGAAGCCAGCACGCTCATTGTGCCGACGGCTTTGGTCTGGTCAGTCGCCAGCGTTTGCGTGTTGGTGGCTTCGGCCACTGTCCACACACCCGCTTCATCCTTCGTCATCACCACTTTGCTGGCATCGGTGGTGTTGATGACTTCAAAGCGCACAATCTTGCTCTGCGCGGCCACATCCGCGATGTCTGCGAAGATCGGCCCGGCGCTGGGGGTGGCGGTGGCGCTGGCGGCGGGCGCAGATGCACGCTGGTTGTTCAGCACCATCATGCCGGCGATCACCACAATGCTGATGAGAATCAGCACAACAGTCCCTCGGTTAAGACGCATAGTTCTCGGTTCTCCTCAATCCCTGTCCATCTCACATCCCACCCCACGTTCCAAAAGAGGAGGGGGGCGGGCATTCACTTGTTGCGGTTCAATTGGTTGATGCGGGTGAGGGTAGTTCTACCCTCACCCTGTATCCCTCTCCGTCATGGCGAGAGGGTTAAAGTGCGGCTAGACGGCCTTTTCGCGTCCGTTCCACCACACCCAGATGCCCAGCAGCAGCGCCCCGAACGGCAGCACGATCACCGTAATCAGGTTGATGTTGCGTCCGGCCTGTTCGCTCATGAACACCGGGGTATCCTGCGGGCGGGTGGTCGCTCCCAGTTGCGGAATCTTGTTGAAGAACTCATCGAATTTGGTCGCCCATGCCACGCTACGCAGCGCCACATCCGTGTTCAACACGTTCATGCTCCGCAGGTTCTCGAACTGATTGGTAGCGGTGTACAGGCTGCCGAACAGCACCACACGCGCTCCGGTCTGCGCGTTCTCGGCGGCGGCGGCCACCACGAACGGCCCCTTCGGATCGGCATCGGTCTGCGCGATCTGCGATTGATCGGTGGCGCTCAGTACGGCGGAGTCGCTGCGCGAATAGCTGGTGTCGGCGGTCTGCGCTAGCTGGCTCACCGTGACGTTCTGCGGCAGCGAAGGCGCAACGCTGATGCTGTGCGGTGTTTCGAACACCATAGCCGCGCCGCGTGTGCTGGCGAGAGGCGTGGTGATGAAGTGGGTGCTATCGAAGGTCACTGCCACCGGAGCGAACGGGGTCTGAAAAGCGTTCGTCTGGTCGAGCAGGATGTCGCTGTTGAAGCGAATGCCGAACTTGTCGAACAGGTAGGTGTTCAGCGATTCGGTCTGCGCCAGCGTCGGCTTACCATCGGCACTCAACGGCGCAGCAAAGATCACCACGCGCCCGCCCTGATCCAGATAATCGGTGATGAACTTCACCTGCTCATCCGGTAGCGCCGAATTGCCGCCCGCGATCACCAGCACCTGTCCGTCCGCCACCGGATCGTTCAGGTTGATGGTACTGTTCGGGCTAG
Organism: uncultured Chloroflexota bacterium; assembly: GCA_903904765.1. The sequence continues at coordinate 742 of CAIVEA010000964.1, read as the reverse complement.
TGAGGTCGAGGAAGTTGACGCTCTGCGTCTTCCAGTTGAACGAGTCCTTCAGGTTGCTGTTTAGGCCGGAAAGACCGGTTGCACCTGTGTCGTCAATCTTCAGCGCACCTTCGACGTTCAAGAAGGTGGCGCGGAAATCGCCGGAAGCCGCCACGCGCAGAATCGCGTTGGAGATGTCTTCCTGACCGAACACATTGACGAGTTGCGCCTTGTCCACCACCGGATTGCCTTCGGCATCCAGCGGCGCGACCACGATCTGACCGGAGCGTGTCACTTTGTACTGCTGTGTCAGCGTCGGGTTGCGGTCAGGGTCAATGTATTCGTAGCTGACCTTGTTCTGGCTGGTCGTGGCGTAGTCATCGAACAGCACCGAGTCTTGATCGCGGCGGGCGCTCTGTCCCTGCCCGTAGAAGGCCATGATCTTGATCGAAGGGACATTCGGCTCTACGCCCAGCCCTGCGATGGCCTGCCGTGACTGCTCGTTGAGCGAGAAGTTGTCGGTCTGCGTCAGGTCAAAGCGGAGGTTCGCGCCCTTCACGAAAGTGTAAATGGCCGCCATCGCCGCGATGAACAGCACTGTGACCAGTATGGTTGTGCCGCCATAGCGGGCGGTGCGTCCGGTGACGATGGCTTTGGCCTGCGCGGGCGACATGAACACCCACACCACCAGCGCCAGCGCCGCCAGCGCCAGACCGCCCCAGCCGATCACACCAAACTGCGCCTGCGTGAACCGGACGACCAG
>CAIVEA010000963.1 GCA_903904765.1 uncultured Chloroflexota bacterium | reverse complement strand
GCATGGTACATCAGGAATTGAACCTCGTCCCCCAGATGACGGCTGACCAGAATATCTTTTTGGGACGCGCACCCATGACCGGCCCGATGGGGCAACTCCTCGACCGGGCGCAGATGAAGAAGCAATCTGCTGAACTGCTCAACCTGCCCGGTGCGCTCAGCCACATTTCGTTCTCCGCCCATGCCGGGGAAGTGGTCGGGATTGTCGGGTTGGTGGGCGCGGGTCGTTCGGAGTTGGCACAGGTCATGTTCGGCTGTGTGCAGGATGTTCAAGGTTCAATTACGCTGAACGGCTTACCGATCCGGTTGCGGTCACCGCAGCAAGCGATTGAGCAGGGCATCGGCTTCCTGACCGCAGACCGAAAGGGTCAAGGGTTAGTGCTGTTGCTGCCGATTGAAAACAACATTGCCCTCGCTAGCCTCGACCAGTTGTCGAGGATGTCGGTCATCAACTTCCAGAAGCGGACAGAGGTTGCGGAACAGTATCGCAAAGAACTGGACATTCGCACGCCGGATGTTCACCGCCGCGTCCGCACCCTCAGCGGTGGGAATCAGCAAAAAGTGGTGCTGGCGAAGTGGCTGTTCAGCAAATCGCGGGTGCTAATCTTCGAGGAGCCTACGCGAGGTGTGGATGTGGGTGCCAAAGTGGAGATCTATCAACTGATTAACTCCCTGATGGCGCAAAGCGTATGTATCATTCTCATCTCCTCGGAACTGCCGGAAGTGATTGGCATGAGTGACCGCATCCTCGTCATGCGGTCAGGTCGCCTCGTCACCGAAGTCCAGCGCAACGCCGACAATCGGAGCAACCCGCGCATCCCTATACCTCATTGCTTCTGGCAGCAGTTCCGAATCCGCAGGCAGGCGAACATGAGCGCACGATGCAGGCGCGTGGCGAAGTGCCGTCACTGATTGACCTGCCGCCCGGTTGCCCGTTTGCGGCTCGTTGCGCCCATGCCTTGCCGATCTGCCGCCAAGTGATGCCTGCGCGGACGATGGTCTCGGATGGGCATTGGGTATCCTGTCATCTTCATTCGTGATTGATTAAAACGTAACCGATTGAGAGTGAACCACATGTCACCTGTCGCTATCGCTGATCTATATGCAGAACACCTGCGCGAGTCCGCTGTTCTCGGCACCAGCCAACCGCGCCTGTCGTGGCAAGTTCAAACGGACGCACCGAACTGGCTGCAAGCGGCTTATGAGATGGAATGCGCCCACCCGGATGGTGTGCTTCGCGGCAGCACCGGACGGGTCGAGTCCGGTCAATCGGTTCTGGTGGCTTGGCCGTTCGATCCGCTGAGTTCACGCGAACGGGTGGATATCCGGGTGCGTGTATGGGGGCAGGATGGGAGTGAATCGGTGTGGAGCGATGCGCTGATCCTCGAAACGGGCTTGCTGAAAGTGGACGATTGGAGCGCACGCTTCATCACGCCAGACTGGGACGAAGACACCCGAATGCCGAATCCGTCGCCGTATTTGCGCCATGAGTTTGATGTGTGTGCCGGAGTGCGCTCGGCGCGGTTGTATATCACCGCGCTCGGTCTGTACGAAGCACAGATCAACGGGGTGGTGGTGGGCGACCATGTTCTTGCCCCCGGTTGGACGGTCTACGATCAACATCTGCGTTACCAAACATTCGATGTGACCGGACTCGTACATGAAGGGCGCAATGCGATCGGGGCGCTGCTTGGCGAGGGTTGGTATCGCGGGCGGTTGGGCTTCGGCGGTGGGTGGCGCAATATCTGGGGCGAACGGCTGGGGCTGCTGGCGCAACTGGAAATCGTGTATGCCGATGGGACGAGCGAGCGAATCGTCAGTGACGCGAACTGGCACGCGGCGACGGGCGCAATTCTCACCAGCGGCATTTATGATGGGGAAATCTTTGATGCACGGCTTGAACCGACGGGCTGGTCGTTGCCGGGGTATGACGATGCGTCGTGGAAGGGTGTGCGCCCGCTGGAATGGGCGTTGAGTACGCTTCGATCTCCTGTTAGTCCGGCGGTGCGGCGCATCGAACAGATTGCGCCCGTTTCCATTACGCAGTCACCCTCCGGCAAAACGCTGGTGGACTTTGGACAGAATCTTGTGGGTTGGTTGCGAATCCGCGTGCGCGGGACGGCGGGGCAGACCGTCATCCTGCGTCACGCCGAAGTGCTTGAGAAGGGCGAATTGGGGACGCGCCCGTTGCGCCGTGCCGAAGCAACAGACCGCTATACGCTGCGCGGCGGTGATGTGGAAACATGGGAACCGCGCTTTACGTTTCACGGGTTTCGTTATGTGGAAGTGACGGGGTGGCCGGGCGATCTTGAGCCTGCCAATTTGTGTGCGGTGGTCGTGCATTCGGACATGCGGCGCACGGGCTGGTTTGAATGCTCGAACCCGCTGCTCAACCAACTGCATGAGAATGTGGTGTGGGGAATGCGTGGTAACTTTGTGGATGTGCCGACCGATTGTCCGCAGCGCGATGAGCGTCTGGGATGGACGGGCGATTTGCAAGTATTCTCGCCCACCGCCAGTTTTTTGTATGATGTAAGCGGGTCTTTGCAGTCGTGGCTGATGGACTTGGCGCACGAACAGCGCAAGCTGAAGGGGAGCGTGCCACATGTCGTCCCGAATATTCTCGGTGATGGAGCAGGGGCGGCGGCATGGGGGGACGCGGCGGCGGTTGTGCCATCGGTGCTGTACCAACGTTTCGGGGATGCAGGCATCCTCGCCGATCAATTTGAGAGTATGTGCGCGTGGGTTAATCATCTGGCCTCGGTTGCCAGTGCCAATCGGTTGTGGGAGAAGGGATTCCAGTTTGGCGACTGGCTCGACCCTACCGCGCCGCCAGATAAGCCCGGTCAAGCCCGTACGCACAAAGCGATTGTGGCGACGGCCTATTTTGCCCGTTCTGCCGAACTGGTCGCCCGCGCCGCAGCAATCTTAGGGCGTGACGCTGATCGTCAACATTATCAATCACTGGCGGCAGAAGTCCGTGCCGCGTTTGCGCGGGAGTTTGTCACCCCGTCTGGGCGCGTTACCAGTGATGCCGAAACGGCCTATGCGCTGGCGCTGGTCTTTGACCTATTGCCCACCCCCGAACAACGGAAACGGGCGGGCGAACGCCTCGCGGAACTCGTCCTTGAAAGCGGCTATCATATTCGTACCGGGTTCGTGGGTACGCCGTTGATTTGTGACGCGCTGTGCCAGACGGGGCATTACACAGCGGCTTATCGCCTACTATTGCAACAGAGTTGCCCGTCGTGGTTGTATCCGGTGACGATGGGCGCGACCACAATCTGGGAACGCTGGGACAGTATGCTGCCCGATGGTTCGATTAATCCCGGCGAGATGACCTCGTTCAACCATTATGCGTTGGGCGCGGTGGCCGACTGGATGCATCGTTTCATCGGCGGTATCGCTCCTGACGATGCGGGGTATCGCCGTATCGCCATTCGTCCGTACCCTAGCGGCGGACTGACCAGTGCGGTGGCACGCCATGATACCCCGTATGGCAAGGTGGAATGCCGCTGGACGTTGCAATCCGGTCAGTTTGAGATGACCGTAACCATCCCGCCGAACACCCGCGCACAGGTCATTGTGCCGGGTCGCGAGTCCGACCTCATCGAGGTGGGTTCTGGAACATGGGAGTGGTCAACGCCGTTCGACCCGCATTATCGCGCCACGTTCACAGTGGATGATTTTGTGGGCGATATCATGAGCAATCCTGCTACTTTTGCCACTGTCATGAAGACGCTGGCGCAATTGGAAGCGCCCAGTTTGGTGTTCGGGATTATGGATGCGGAACGTGGCGAACCGCTGCGCCACATCCTCGGCCTTGCGGGGGATGGTGCAGAACGGCTGACCCAAGCGGTGGCGGCGGCGCTGGCTACAGGCGCACCTTAGCCCTGATGAGATCACTATCACCGCTATCCAGCCGATAGTGCGCTGCTGGCGGAGCTGGGGTTCAACGCCTATCGCTTCTCGGTGGAATGGGCGCGGATTGAGCCGGAGCAAGGCGAGTTTTCGGTTGCACGCTGGAGCATTATCGGCGCGTACTGGCGGCCTGTCATGAAAAAGGCATCATCCCGATGGTTGACTCTTCACCATTTCACCTCTCCTCGCTGGCTGATGCGCGTGGGTGGCTGGTTGGATGCCAAAACACCAGAACGGTTCGCCCGCTATTGCAAACGAGTGGCCCGGCATCTGGGCGATCTTATCGGTATCGGTTGCACTGTGAACGAACCGAATATTGCGGCGGTGCTAGGCAAAATCTTGAATCTGCGACCGGAGGGCGAATCATGGTGGCAAGCGGCGGCTGAATTCTTTGGTGTACCACCGAATTGTCTGGGGGCGAATCAATTCGTTGCCCGTCCTGAAGCACGGGAGGTCATTCTCGCGGCGCATCGGCGCGGCTATGAAGCGATCAAATCGGTGCGGAGTGACATCCAACTGGGACTCACGCTGGCGCTGCACGATTTTCAGCACATCCCCGGCGGCGAGAGCAAGGCTGCCGGCATTCGGCGCGACCTTGCGGATTGCTATCTGGAGGCTGTGCGCGGTGATGATCTTGTCGGTGTGCAGAACTATGCGCGGGTGACTGTCTGGTACAAGGAGACAGGCGAAGAAGTGCTGCGATTGAATACCGATCAATGGGTGAATGTCAGCTTATTCAAGGAGGATAGTCGGTACGTCATCATCGGTTCGGGCAGACAGGATTGAATGGCATATTGCCGAGCAGCCTTTGGATGAGCTAATCACACGGCTACGTGCAAATCGCTATGTTCCAGACTTCACCTGCGCCGAACGTATTCAGTACCGGATCGAGCCGCTGTGCAGCGTATAGACTGCTTTGCTAAGGAAAAGCGGGGGTGATCGTCATGACAATCACCCCTAACTTTTGCCGGGACTGACAAACGATTTTGCTAGGTGCGGGCATCGTCGGAAATTGCGATGCCCGCGTTTCTATCTTCTCTATGAATAAGCCACGCTCCTACTGCGGTTGTACTGGACACACTGCCAGCGGTTCCCATGCTTCACCCGTATCAACCGAGGGATCAATCACCGTCACCGAGACATCCGGCAGTAGGAAGTCGGTCTGGTCGCCCAGATTCGCCCCCGGCAGATGCCCTTCGCGGCTGGCGTTTTCCTCACGGTGCGCGTTTTCCGGGTAGATATCCGCTTCCGGCGCTGTCGTCAACCGCTGTGTTTCAGTTGGCACATCCAGTGGTGCATTGAGCGAGAGCGCGTCTGCGTCAAACAAGTTCGGGTTGCCATCTACATCGGATGTGAAAATCACTGTATTGCTATCGCACAACCACGTCGGTGCATAGTCTGCCACTGCATTGTCGGTTAGCTTGCGCGTGATGCCCGTAGCCACTTCGTACACATAGATGTCGAGGTCGCCATCCAGCGTTGACTGGTACGCAATCAAGCGATCATCGCTCGACCACGAGGCATTGGTGGCATCTCCGCGCACATCGCTGATACGAATCAAGCCGCTACCATCGGCGTTCATGATGTACAGCGTACTCTTTGCGCCGTCGCGGTATGACCGGAACAGGATACGCTGGTCGTCGCTGCTGTATTGTGCATCTACATCATTCGCCACGTCATCCGAGAGCAGCGTTGTCCGGTTAGTCGTCAGATCGAGTTCGTACAACTGCCACAAGCCGCTGCGGTCACTCTGGAACACGATTTTCGTTCCATCTTCTGACCAGTAAGCGTTGATGTCCGTCGCCGGGTCATCCGTCAAGCGTCGCTCCGCGCCTGTCGCCATATCCAGCAGGTACAACTCCCAGTTGCCATCGCGATTGCTGGAGAACACAATCCACTTGGCATCCGGCGAACGGGTGGGAGCCATATCATCTGCCTCACCACCCTGCGAGAGGTTGGTACTCGTGCCATCGGCATCGAGGCGGAAGATTTCCCAATCGCCCGTCCGGTTAGAGTGGTATAACTGCCAATCCACGCAGGCACTGGCACAGCCCGTATTCCCCGCCGGGGCGCTGTCTACTGGCGGCGGAGTGGGATTGGTTTCTGTGGGAACGCTCCACGCGCCACCATCTGATGGTGGTATCTGATAGCCGAAATCCATCACATCCACCACTTCGCCAATGCCCAGTGTATATTCGGCGCTGCCATCCAAAGGCGGTGTCAGGTCATAGGTGGCTTCCATGTTCGCTGGCACTGTCGCCAGTTTCACACTCACACGGTATTGACCTGTCAGCAGATTCGAGAACTCATATTTCCCGTTACGATCTGTCTGTGTAGTGATGGTTGTCGTGTCCGGCAGCGTGAGGATCAGGGTCACGTTGGGGAGGCCTTCCTCACCGCCATCCATTACGCCGTTGCCGTTCACATCGTCCCACACCCGATCACCGATGCTGCCTAGCGGAACCAGCCCCACGTCCCAGTCCAGATCAATCAGGCCGTAGCTCATGGTGATGATCGGCGTGCTATCCGTGTTACCGTCCAGATCGTTGTCGCTCGTCTCCACGCTGGCGTGAGAAGGGCTAACCGTATAGCTGGCAGGTGGGATAACGACCAACCGGTAATCCCCCGGTGGCACGTTGTCGAACCGGTAATGCCCGTCTGCATCCGTCATGGTTTGGGCATAGGGTATGTCGTTCGCCAGCAGTTGAACGGCGATTCCCGCAAGGCCGGGTTCGCCGACATCTTGTATGCCGTTGTCATTCACATCGGCCCACACCAGATCACCGATGCTCGCCAGCGGCGGCAGGCCGACATCCCACGACAGATCGGTCTCATCTGGCAGCAGAGTGGTGGTATCGCTGCGTCCCGTTACCGGGTTTACGTCACTATCTACGGCTGTGTTTGCACCCTGATTCTGCGGAGCGATCATGAAGAGGTTGGGTACGACCACCTCAATTGCATAATCCCCCGGCGGCAGGTCGCTGAACAGGTAATTGCCGTTGCTGTCGGTGGTGGTCGTCAGCACCATTGTCGCACCATCCAGCAAGCGCATGGTCACGCCGACCACGCCTGTTTCGCCCGCGTCCTGTAGACCGTCGCCGTCATCGTCGCGCCACACATGGTCGCCGATGCTGCTCAACGGAACTAGACCCGCATCCCGGCTGGTATCCTTCGTATCCGGCGGCAGCGTGAACAGCACCGTGCGCCCCGTTGTCCGGTTCGCATCACTGTCTGTTGCATCGTTCCCGCTGAAGTCTGGCGGGCTAAACTGGTAGTGCTGCGGTAGGACAAATTCCACGCGATAGTCATCCGGCAATACCCGGTCGAACTGGTAAGCGCCATTTGCATCGGTTGTGGTGGTCGCCACCGTCACGCCACTCGCATTTAACAGGTGAACCGTTACGCCGTTCAATCCGGCTTCGTTGCCGTCCTGTATGCCGTCGTTGTTCATGTCCACCCAGACGTAATCTCCCACGCTGGATAGCCGCACTAAGCCCGCGTCCCATCTCAGATCATGCTTGTCCGGCGACAGTGTTGTGACCACAGTGCGCCCGGTGACGCTGTTCACATCGCTATCCGAACCTTTCGCTGCGCCTTGATCTTGCGGGCTGAACTGGTAGATCACATCCGGTAATTGCACGTCAATCGCGTAATCGGCTGGTGTGAGCAGATCGAACAAGTAGTTGCCGTTCGCATCGG
>CAIVEA010000962.1 GCA_903904765.1 uncultured Chloroflexota bacterium | reverse complement strand
GCCGCCCCCGCCTGCCGCGCTGCGAACGTATATGGAACGCCATGCCGCGGTTGCTTCGCCAGAATTTCGCATCAGCGCCTTTCATCTGTATTCCAGTCAACTGAGTCCGGGTGGCGCACGCTATACCCGCCAACAGAGTTATGCGCTGCGGGAGGGGTAGGCAATTGGTTCATCTTACGCCACCGGAATTATTTACACTTTATACGTAAGTTCGGATGATAATGAGATAAACCGTTCACGCGCACATGAGGGATGCCTGCCATGCCGCTGGATAAGAAACTTCTGAAGCAGTTAACATCGTCCGATCCAATGCAGCGCCGTAAAGCGGTGGTCGGTCTGGCGAATAGCAAAGACCCATCTGCCATCCCGTCGCTGGTAGAAACCGCCCACAACGATCCTGACGAAAAGGTGCGGGTGCTGGCAGAGAAGGCCGCCGCACATCTGCGAACGCAAGCCGTGAATCAAGAACCGGAGGAGCATTCCGGTAAGGCTTCGCCGTTCGTTAGCGAGAAAGCTGTGAAGGTATCGCCAAAAGATGTGGCTACGGCACGCAGCTACATGGATGACGCGCTGAGTATGCAGATCAATAGAGAGACGGGAAAAGCTACCCGTTCACTGGCGAAAGCCTTGCAGACCAACCCCAATCTCAAAACCGATAGCTATTTCCTCAACCTCGCGGGTTCGATTTTGAATGTGTCGAACGATCAAGCGGTTGCCATGCTGGTCAGCGGTGAACAGCGCGGCGAATACATCCGCAAAGTGGATTCGAGCAAAGTGCAACTTCATCGTGAGGAGCACTACGCCAAGACCGACGAATTGGGGTGGGTGTCGGTGTGGTTCGATGTGGCGATCTTTGCGATCATCGTTACCGTGATTAGCTTTCTCTCGCCCGTCATCTCCACGCAGCTTGTCAGCCGCATGGTGACGTTGCAGGCCGAGATGAAGCCCGAGAAACTGGAGCAGGAGGCTGTTCGCCTGCCAGAAGGCTTCTCAATGGAGTCTATTCAGCAGATCAGCGTAGGTAGTTTTTTGATTGCTGCTGTTGTGACGGGTGTCAGTTCGACAGTCAGTTTCTTGATTCAAGGTGGCTTGATTCATTTGATCGCCACCAAGTTGTTCAAGGGCAACGGCACGATGCGCTATATGATGTGCCAGATCACGCCTTACTATTCATATATGTATGCGGCCTTCTTTATCTGGTTGGTGATTATTTTGGTGATGATTACCTCCGGCCTAGCAATTCCCGGCCTGTTGTGTCTGGCGATTTTTGTGCTGGCCTCGTTGGTCGTGTTCATCTTCAAACCGGCAGGGCGCATCGGTCAGGCCTATGACTTCGGAACAGGCAAAGGTTGTCTTTCCATGATGATTGCCGGTTTCCTCGTTTCGATCATCCCCGGCATCATCGGTTTCGTAATCGGTCAATCGGCGATCAACGGTTTGCTGATCTCGCTTGGCCTGAGTTAGAACGCATCGCGGGATGAACCGTCCAGTTCATCCCGCTTTTCCCTTTCATATCACATTCGTTAGCAACCTGAACGGTTTGCGCTGCGTATTAGCTGTTATAGCGATTGAAATTCGGATTGACTGTAGTCAAGGAGCAGCGCATCATGACGGATGTGAACGAGAAAAAGCAGGTGGTCGAGTGGTCGTTTTCCTTCGATGATCTGGCGCACAAGATCACCGATCGGTTGAAGTCGGTGGGCGGCAGCGACGCGGAAGTGAAGCATGAGCATTTCGAGTCTTCTGCTGCGGGCGTGACTTCGGCGCGGGTGGAACTGGAGACGGCGGTGGGGCGCACCACGCTGAAGGCGCTGGAAAGTGATGACAACCTGATCGAAGCGGATGTGGCCTATGTGGGCGAGATGAAGTTCGAGGCGACGGGCGATAGTGTGAAGCAGGTCAAACTTGGTCAACACCATATCGGTGTGGTGGCTGGTGGCTCGATTGGCAGCGGTCTGCGGCAGGCTTTTGGCGGGTTGGTTAATAACGACGAACTGCAATGGTCGGTTGGCCTCAGCCGTTCCATCCCGATTGCGCTAGATATAGAGTCCGGCGTGGGGGCATCTCATATAGACCTGACGGGCATTCAACTGACGCACTTCAAACTGGAATGTGGCGTGGGCGAGACTCATCTGGTTTTGCCGGCGACGGGCGCACACTACGAAGCCTCGATTGAAGGCGGTGTAGGTAGCAGTCACATCACTATCCTAGAAGGCGCGAGCTTGCATCTCAAACTGGAAGTCGGGGTGGGCAGCGTGAAGGTGATCGTGCCTGCGGCGGCAGCGGTTCGCATCAAACTGGATGGCGGTCTGGGCGGAGTGAACCTACCGAAAGACTTCAAACGGGTGCAGGGCAAGGATGAACTGATCGGCAAAAGCGGCGTATGGGAGAGCGAAGGCTATGCCCTGTCGCAGCAGCAGATCACAATGGACTTTGAGGGTGGAGTGGGTAGCTTCAAACTGACACGCGCCTGAGCGCGATAGTCCGCGAAATGCTATTCGGGAAGGGCGATCTGCGGGTCGTCCTTTTGCGTTCGGCAGGCAGCGGCGGGGCGGTGGGCAGTCGTTGTCAAGGCGTGGCGCTGCGTCATGCGGAGGCAGTGCTATAATGCGTGCCATCGAGCCGAATTGGAGTGGATGGACATTCAACGATGCGTTCCGATCGTTTCGCTAAATGGTCGTTTGTGGGCGTAGTCGCGCTGCTGCTGGTTGTTATCCTGCCGGGGGTGGCGAGCGCACAGGACGCGCCTGCGTTGCCCGTCAGCTATCAATTGAACGGGTTTACGCATATTCCCCAGCACTGGAACAACTGTGGCCCTGCCACCCTGACGATGGGGTTGACGTTTTACGGTGTGACGGCTGACCAAGACCCGGCGGCCAACTGGCTGAAGCCCACGCCGGAAGATGGTAACGTCAGCCCGTGGCAGATGATTGGCTACGTCAACACGCAAGTTCCGGGGACGACGAAGGCGCTGTTGCGTGTGGGTGGGGATGTCACCCTGCTCAAAACGCTGCTCTCGAACAATTATCCGGTGATTATCGAGGCAGGCTATGACCCTGAGCCGGATCGCTTGGGGTGGATGGGACATTACCTGCTCGTCACCGGTTACGACGACAACACGCAGGAATTCAACAGCCATGACAGCTATCTGGGGCCGAACAAGAAGTATAGCTACCAGCACATCGAGGAATTCTGGGAGCATTTCAACAACCTGTACATCGTGTTATACAAGTTTGAGCGCGAAACCGACCTGATGACGCTGCTTGGCACGAATGCCGATACCACCCAGAACGCGCTGAATGCGCTGGAACTGAACCGTCAGCGGGCGATTGCCAATGCTGCCGATGCTTTTGCGTGGTTCAATCTAGGGACGAATTATGTGGCGCTGGCCGATTACGATGCCAAAGCTTATGAATACGCGGCGACGGCTTATGACAAGGCGCGTACACTGGGGCTGCCATGGCGCATGTTATGGTATCAGTTCGGGCCGTATCAAGCCTATAACGCGGTGGGGCGCTATCAGGATGTGATTGATCTGGCACGGGTGCAACTGAACGAACCCGGCACATCGCAGTACATCGAGGAGACGTATTATTATGCGGGTGTGGCGCGCGAGGGCTTGGGCGAAGCATCGCGGGCGCTGGCGAATTACGAGCAGGCGCTGATTCTGGACAAGAATTTCACACCCGCGCAGGAAGCACGGGATCGGCTGGTGGCGGCTGGTGTGGTCAGTAGCACCGGGTAGATGTAGAACGTAAATTGTGGAGTAAGGGTATTCGGTGTAAACTGTAATTTATTGCATAGTGAATCTGTCGCCGGGGTGAATCTGTGTCTGATCGTGTGCTGCTGAGTGCCAATCGTCGTAACTTTGATGCCTGTGTGCAGCTTGCTCAGGAACGCGGTCTGGGGATAGAACTGATGGCTTTCGCCTTCCCCGATACACTGGATGGGGATTGGCGCGACCTCCGTGACAAGTATCGCCCCATTTTGAAGCATGTTCCCGGCGCGATCACCATGCACGGTCCATTCATGGACATGGCTCCCGGTAGTCCCGATTCGCAGATCAATCAGGTT
>CAIVEA010000961.1 GCA_903904765.1 uncultured Chloroflexota bacterium | reverse complement strand
TGGCGGCGCTGGCCGCCGAAGGTGCGCTGGTCACAGAACCTCGCGCCGTCCTCGCAGAAGTGAACGCGGCGCTGACGGGCATCGAAGAAGCACCCGTCGCCAGCCTGACCGCCCTGCGCGACGGCTTCCGCACGGTGGTGGATGGCCTGACCGCAATGAGTACCCTGCTGGACAACATGAACGCCCGCCAACCGCTGACCGATCAGCAATTGCCCGTGTCGGCGCTGGAACGGGCGCAAATCGCGGCGATGGCGCTGGCGGACAATATGCACGTCATCGGACGGCAGGCCACCGCCAGCCCGCGAGATGCGCTGCATGCGCTGGATGGCAGCCGCGCTATTGACCCGACCAACCCCGCGTGGGAAGCGGTATCGCGCCTGCTGGATGGCCTGTACGAACTGCTTGGCTCGTACCAGACCTATGTGCCGGCAGCGGACGGCTCCGATCTGGAGGACTGGCTGAAGAACACCCGCCGCGACCTGCTCCCCTTCCGCGAACGCCTGTTTGACGAGATGCTGGTGGGCATGGTGAACGGGCTGGAAATCGCCAGCCGTAGTTGGATGGCATACGCCGAAGCCACGCTGCAAGGCGATCGTCAGGGGGCAATCACGCTGTTGACCGATGCGATTGACGGCGTGAGTACCCTCAGCCCCACGCTGGCGGGCTGGCTGAATCAGGTACGGACGATCATCACCAACGCGGCCTACATCGAACGCCATGCGCTGTATGGCGGCTTGGGGCGGGCGCTGGCAGACGGTTGGGAAGCCTTTGACCGGGGGCGCTTGCAGGATGCCGAACGCCTCGGTCAGCAAGCCGTCGAAATCGCTCGCACCGACTCACAGCGATTCGCCGCCGAACGCCTGCGCGCGCTCTCCGAAATGGCGAAAACGTGGATAGAACGCAGCGGTGTGCTGAACGCCAAAGGCACGGGCGCAGTCCTCGCCGCCGCTGAAAAGCTCTATACCCCCGAAGAACGCACCACCCGCGACCAGTTCGCAGCGCAGATGCCCAGCAAAGAAACCTATCTGAAGGCGATGGGGCGCGGGCTGGTGGAGCTGTTTAGCCGTTCCAGCAGCGCGCCGCTGCGTATCCTGTTCGTGAATGACATTTTCTTCGGCACACTGGACGCGCACGAAAGCCGTCTAGAGGATGCCGAGTTCTGGCAAGAAGCCGGGGCGCGGGTGCTGGGCGACTACGGGCAACGCCACCCGATGACCCGTGCGCTGGGCGAGTTCATCGCCCGCCGCCGCGATCTGCTGGCGGGGTCTGACCTGCTCAATCAGGTGCAGGGCAGCGCAGCACTAGCTGATGTGGGCGCGATTCGCAAAAAGCTGGAGGACAACCCGCAGGCGCGGTTGCTGGCCGCTGGCGCACACAGCCTGCGTGAAGTGGAAGCCGCCCTCAAAGATTGGTCGGATGGCGAGTTTCGTGCCGCCGGACTGAAGCTGGAGAACGCACTGAACGCGGTGAGCGAAGTGGAGCAGGCCGCCGCCATCACCCTGACGCGCTACCGTTCACACCTGATGGAACTGCAAAGCGGCGCGGCTGAACTGCATAACATGGCGCGGCAGATGATCTCCACCATCGAGCAGCGCCCGGAACGCCCACAGGAAATCGTGCGCTCCGCCCACCGCCGCCTGACCGATGTGACCGAACGGCTGCTGGGCGCGGAATACGCCACCAGTCTGCGCGGCTGGCGCGATACCTATGAGCAATTCCTCGCCGTCTACACCGACAACAGCGTGCGCCGCAGCGAGAAGCTCAACCGTTTCAACCAGTTGTTCCGCGCCATGTTCATTGATAAACATCCAGCCTATCCGTTGTACCGCCACTGGTACGACCTGACCGAACACGCGCCGGAATTCCCCGCGCCACCCACCAGTGAACCCACCCCGCGCATGGCGGAGGATGATCCGCTGCCCGAAAGCGTCTACCGTGCGCCAGATGTGCCAGAACCCGCCTATTTTGGTGACGAAGTGCTGGATGCCGTTGGCACAGTGCAACCGCAGGACGATGTGCCGCGCCGGGGATTGCCGCGCCGCTGGCTGTTCATCGGCGGCGGGGCGCTCCTCGTCGTTGTAGTGCTGGTCGCGCTGCTCTCTGGTGGCGGCGGCGGACAATCGGGCGTGGCTGTGACTATCAGCCCCACACCCGCCACCACCGAAGCGGCAGTACTGATCCAAACCAAAGCAGCTACCGCCACTTTCACTGCCCTGCCTGCCACGCTAGACCCGGCGCTGGTTACGCCCACCTTGCTTATCTCAGATTTCGCCACCGCTACCCTGATTCCCTCGGCGACGCTGCGCCCCACGCTGCCCGCACCGCCCGTTTCGCCGGAAGTCGTGCAGCCTTCCCAAACGCCACAACCAAGCGCCACCTTCACCGAAACACCTACACCCACCAGCACCGACACTCCCGCGCCAACGGCTACCGCCACGCCCTCGCCCACTGCCACGCTGCCCCCCGGCGGCTTGCAGGGCGAACAGGATGTGCTGGCGCTGCTGCGTACCCTGCCCGAAACCCCTTGGGCGGGTGACGAATTCTCGCTGGTGACAGCGCTCGACAGCACCTACTGGCGCATGGGCGCAGACCGCGCCGGAGATGACTCGCTGGTGCGAATCGTCCTGCCTGCGGCACTGTTGGAACGCAGTTACGGTGGCAACGCGGCTGCCCGCATCCGGCGCATGGATGTGGAGATGACGCTGACCACCTTCAACCCGACGCTGCTGAACACCAACGAGGTCTACTTCGGCGCGGCGCTGCAAGACCCGGCAGACACCACCGCACAGGCCGGTCTGCAAATCCAACTGGTGAAGCAGGGCGTGTTGAACCTATCGCAGGTCAGCGGAGGCACGATCACCGGAGTCAGCCAGCGTTCGGTAAGCGTCTATGTGGCGCGGGTGCGGCTGGAGCGCGACCTGAACACGGGCGAAATCACCGCCTATTTCAACGGGGATACCATCGGGCAACCCATCCCGTTCGTGCGTTCGGATGGCGGCGTGCTGCCGGTGCTGTACGTGCGGCGTGGCGAAGTCATCGTCAGCGTGACGACGTGGAAGCTGGTGCTGCGCTAGGGGACGCAGCGGACTCGCGCCTACGCCCAACCGCGCTTTTCTGCTATGCTTGTGAAATCCGAACCTGACCCCGTTTTAGAAAGGAACGATTGAGATGCCCAAGAGCTATAGCAGCGCCCCGGCCATGCAGATCAACCCGGCCAAACAGTATGTGGCGCAGTTCAAGACCAGCAAAGGCAGCTTCGACATTCAACTGTTCGCCAAAGAAGCCCCCATCACCGTGAATAACTTCGTGTTTCTGGCGAAGGATGGTTTCTACAACGGCTTGAACTTCCACCGCGTGATTGCCGACTTCATGATTCAGGGCGGTTGTCCTCTGGGCAGCGGAACAGGCGGCCCCGGTTACAAGTGGCCGGACGAAGCCTCCGCGCTGCGTCTGCGTCACGACGGCCCCGGCGTGTTGAGCATGGCGAATGCCGGCCCGAACACCAACGGTTCGCAGTTCTTCATCACCCATGTCGAAACCGCGTGGCTGAACGGCAAGCATGCCGTGTTTGGCCGCGTGATGGGCGACGGACAGAAGGTGGTGAATGCCATCAAGCAGGGCGACAAGATCGAATCGATCACCATCATCGAAAGCTAACGCGCTGCGCTCACCGCGCACGTTCAGACGGCTCGCCGCAGGGTGAGCCGTTTTGATTCAGTCCAGTGGCAATAAGCATTTCAGGGGAATGAAAACACCCCGCCAGATGCGGGGTGTTGAGATTTCAGACGCAGAGTGAAATAAATTTTCTTTAAGAAGGTTTCTTTATCTCTGCGTCGTTCTTTATTCTGTCCACAGTATATGAGCGATCTTTCCCCGAGTCAATCACCCAAAAAACGCCCTTTAGACGGCGCAAATCCGAATTAGCGATAATTCAAATTCGCACAATCTCGCCCGAATAGATCGTCCGATTATGAAAATTTGATTAAATCCAATTAAAGTTGCTCAAATGATGCTTCACACTATACAAAGTATTGACGATAGCAAGGTTTATCATTTGCCGTTAAGCATTACCTGAAACATCCCCTCAAAAATGAGAAAAACAAGTTCATGCATCCTGCACAAAATACCCCCTGATTGAACCGTTTCCATTGTTCATTTTTACATCCTGTCCATTGGGCTGCCGCATCCACTGTCCTGAATCCCCCTGCTCTGCAATCAGTGCTAAACTATGAACAGTACCGGAGTAACAGGATATGCCGCGATGACTTCTACCGACGCACAGATCGCTGGGCTTGAGCGCGAAGTACAGGTGTTGAAACGACTGACCGAAATTAGCGCCGTGCTGAATTCCACGCTGGCGCTCAAACCCCTGCTGGCTCATCTGCTGGATGCCGCCGCCGAAATCACCGATTCTGAAGCGGCATCGGTGCTGCTGTGGGACGAACACACCCACGAACTGCGTTTCGCTGCCACCACCACCCAGCAATCCGAACTCAATCTGATCGGGCAAAGTGTACCGGTACAGGGCAGCATCGCCGGAACGATCCTCACCGAACAGCGCATCGTGCAGGTGGATGACACCAGCAGCGATCCGCGCCATTACCGCAAGATGAATGAAAACACGCACTTCGTCACCCGGTCGCTGCTGGGCGTTCCCATGCGCTCCAGAGATCGCATGATCGGCGTGCTGGAGGCGCTCAATAAGCGTTCGCTCCCGTGGACGCAAGCCGACCATGAGCATCTTTCGGTGCTGGCTGCTCAGGCCGCCGTCGCCATCGAAAGCGCCCAGATGGTAGAGGCGCTTAAACAGGCCAACCAAGAACTGAGCGAACTCGACCAGATGAAGAACGACTTCATCGCCATCGCCTCGCACGAGTTACGAACCCCGCTGGCGGTCATTCTGGGTTATGCCAGCTTCCTGCGCGAAGAAGCGCGGGGACAGGGCAAATTGAGCGAACATGCCGAAAAAGTGATGGCAAGCGGCCTGCAACTGCGGCGCATCATCGAAGATTTGATGAACCTGCGTTACTTGCAGCAAAACCCTTCCGAACTGTTCCTCGAAACCATCTCTGCCAAAGACATCATCGGGGATGCGGTAGACGAGGTGAACGCGGCTGCCGAAGCGCGGCGGCATCAGATCGCTATCGAGTGCGCCGATGACGTGCTGGTGCAGGTGGATCGCATCCGCGCTTCGATGGCGCTCACCAACCTGATGAACAACGCGGTGCGCTTCACGCCCGACGGCGGACACATTCGTGTATGGGCAGAACGCCATGCTGCCGAAATTTGGATTATGGTAGAAGATAACGGCATCGGTATTGCGGACGATCAGCTTGAGCGCATTTTCGACAAGTTCTATCAGATCGAAAACCACATGACTCGCAAAAACGGCGGGCTGGGCATCGGCCTGAGTATCGCCCGCGCCTTAGCCGAGGCGCACAGTGGGCGCTGCTGGGCGACCAGTCCGGGGTTGGAAAAAGGCTCAACCTTCACACTGGCTCTGCCTTCCGCTTAATCCGCCAATCAGCACATTCCACCCTACTGGGTGTTTGAGCCAATCATTGACATTACAAAACATATTCCGCGAGGGCAGCATGTCGGACGACAAAATTCAGGCTTTCAAAACCACCCTTCAGCAAAAGATTCAGACGCTCATCACCGAATTTGCGGAAGGGGCGATCAGCCGCGAACAGTTCCATGCCATCTACGAACGCTATACCGGGCAGATGGCTCTGGCGGACATGGCCGGTTCCACCAACCAGAACAGCGCCGAAGCCATCATCAGCATGGCTCAGGATGGCCCGCCCACCATCGCCGTTAAGGAATCAATGATGGCAAAGGCGATTGGCATGGCGATCTACGACCACCGCAGCGGCACACTGCTGGAAACGCTGGGCGCGTTCGATGTCCCGCCGGACAAACTCGCGCCCATCCTGAACGATTTCACGCTGATGATCGAGAACCACAAACGGCTGGAGCGCGAAGTCCGCAAGTTTGCCGCCCGCAAATGGCTGGTGTTCGCCGCCGGACGCTTCACCACCGTCGTCACGCTGTTCTACAACGAACCCTCGGAGGCACAGGGGCGCGAAATCGCACGGCTGCACCACGACTTCGAGCAGGCCAACCAGCCAGCCTTTGCCAGCGGCAAAGTGGACGCGGGCAAACTGGCCTATCCGTTTCTGGTGTTTGTGCAGAAAAAAGTGCAGAAGAAGGGTTAACCTGTACAATAGAGTCAGTTAACCGTCGAGGTAAGCTGATGAGCGCACTTGAACGCGAAATTCTGGAAAAGTTTCACCAACTGCAACCCGCCGCCAAACGGCGCATTTGGTCTCTGCTTGAACAAGAGATGGCCTCCGAAGTTGCACAACAGAATGCCACATTCGATTATGCCGCATGGATAAACAACGTCGAGTCGATACGCCAGCAGATACGCGCCACAAATGGCACAATGCTACCCGCTATGGATGTAGTTGAAATGCTACGTGACATCCGTGATGGTGAGGATGAATGACTGTCGTCATTGATGCCAATATCTTGATCGCTTTTGGGCTGTCGGATGAACCCCTTCACACACAAGCGGGGAACACTTAACAGCACCGCGCCTATTTCGCTCAGAGATTACGGCAGTTGTCCGTAAAGCGGTCTATCAACAACGCATATCCCCACAGCAAGGGCGTAACATACTGGCGCAGCTATTGAATTATCCTGTGGAATTCTATGAAGATGATGCGCTCTTAAAAGAAGCGTATGAGCTTGCTGTCCGTTTCAACCGCCCACGTGCCTATGATACTCAATATATGGCACTGGCAAGTCGTCTACAGTGTGACTTCTGGACAGCAGACGAACGTTTGGTCAACAGTACGCAGGGTGAATTTACACATATCCAATGGATTGGTAATTGGACATTTCCAGACCCATCCATTCTCTAGAACGGGGGGCAGTCGCAGACCGCAGCTGGCAGCACCCCGGCAAACCCAGCGTCCGCCAGTAGTGTCCGCACCCGGCACACGGGCAACCCGACCACGTTGGTATAGCAACCTTCGATGCGTGCCACAGGCCGAAACTGGAGATGCTGGATGGCATAGCTCCCCGCCTTGTCGAACGGATCACCGCTAGCGATGTAGGCTTCAATTTCCGCGTCGGTATAATCGCGCATCACCACCTGCGTCTGCGTGATCTCGGTCACGGTCTGTCCGGTGCGCCACAACGTCAATCCGGTACAAACGCGGTGCGCCCGTCCCCGCAGCGCCCGCAGCATCTCCCGCGCCTCAGCCGCGTCGGCAGGTTTGCCCAGCACGCGCCCGCCCTCATCAATCCCCATCGTGTCCGCGCTCAAGATGACGATGGTATCTGCTGCCA
>CAIVEA010000960.1 GCA_903904765.1 uncultured Chloroflexota bacterium | reverse complement strand
TACAGTGCCTTTCAATTCCATTTTCGTTGCCAAATCGCCTATACTCTGAGGCGCATTAGCATTCATCTCTTCGGTCATCGGGTGCTGCTCCTTTTGCTCTTTCAGCTTTGGTCTTTACGTTAGTCGGCTTGAACAGCCGGTTGTCACAAATCTTATTGCGATGCTTCGGTGGGTGTCAGGGTCACGCTGGGCGTGATGACGAAATCAGCGTTTTCTGCATCCGCCGCATAGGCGCTAAACGGCTGATAGTCCTTCCATCCGTACAGGCTGCTGGTCTTGAGAATAATATCCATCCGATCCGGCGTGAGGTAATACGCGCCGATGATCTCGCTGCTCTCGCTCAATTCGCCCTTCGCTGCGCCAGCCACAAACGCCACCACGATCAACGACTGTTCAGGATAGAACAGACTCACAATCGCCTGCTCATCATTCCCCGGCGTACCAATCGCATACTGCGGTTCGCCACGTGCTTCAAGAATCTGCCCTAGCGTCATATCCGGCGCAAGTTGCAGCAGAATCAGACTGACGGTCTTACCATCTTCCGAGTAAATCTGGCAGCAGTCTTCACCGTCCACCGGCTTCCACTGTGCGCCCACCTGCGGGCCGCCCCCATCTGCCGTCTGCACCTGCGGATTCTCGAAATCCGTCGCATCTTCGAGGATGGTCAGCGCATCGCTCCATGCGGTTTCGCCGGGAGTGATTCCACGCCAACATGGCGCAGCACACGGCGGTTCAGAAGCGATCAGGCTGTCATCTTTGAGGAATTTAGGGTTACGCAGATTAGGAATGGGGACACAGCCAGCGAGGAGAACAACCAGAACCAGTAGGCCCGGTACGATCAAGCGTAGCTTCATAATGAATGCACTTTCACTTTCAGACAGATAGTGACTGGAACATCAGGGGCAGTTCTTAAAGAACTGCCCCTGTATTGTACGCATTTCCGCAATCAATTCAACCGCAGAGTCAGGTTATAGTCACCCGCAGTCACCCCGTAGCGACCCCCAAAATGCGTGGCAATGATAATATACCGCCCATCGGCTGGCAAGGTGAACTCACGAATGAGCGAGTTAGTCGTGCCGCCGCCCGACGCATCATCATTTTCGGACACTTGCACACCAGCCGGATCGAGCAGGAACAGCACCGGGTCAAGCGTGCCGTTCAGCGCCTCCATCCCCACGCTCACCTTCTGTCCGGCAGTTCCATCGAACACATACACATCGAACTTGCGGCTCAGGCGAATGCTGCCACTTACAGTCTGGTTGCTAGTCAGCACCGCCGCGCTTTCCAGTGCCACCGCGTAATCAATCGCGCTCGAATCGGGACGCTGCACCGTTCCCATAATGCCGCCCTCGCCCGCCGTGAATGTGCCATCCACGCCAATGCTGTAGCTGGCGACATAGCGTTCAGATGGGCGAATATTCTGCGTTGTTGTCAAAACCACCTGCCCGTTAGCCACCACATTCAACGTGAATGCCACCGGACGAGTATCATTACACGTATTTTGATACTGCACTTCGATTTCATACGGGCCAGCATCGGGTTGTTGTCCTGCCGGCCAGTAGATATACGACACTGGGCTACCATCCGCAATCTGGCAATTGACGTTACCGTTAGCAGCTAGTGTGCCACCGCTGGCAATCTGCGGGCGGTCATCGAATACCGATTCACCCACCGGGTCACGCACAAGGAGTTGCAGATCGGCATTGGTACTCCACTGCAAACTCACTTCAACCGAACCCGCTGGCAAATCCGGGAACACAGGAACGGTCGAAGCCGTATCCGCTGAAGTCCCAATCGGCGTACCGGAAACGGTCAACGTGAAATTGCCTTGCGTACCACCCAGTGCCTGCCCATAACGGGTGGCAATAACAGTGTACGTCCCGCCCACAATCAAGCGCAGATTACTGATCGTCGAGTCCGTATTGCCCTGTTCAACATCATCGTTGCTCCCTACGATATTCCCGTTGGCATCCAGCACCATCAGCAGCGTATCGAGGCTGCCATTCTGCGCGGCCATCGCAAGATTCACCACCTGATTCGGCTGGGCGCTAATGCTGTACAGCCGGTACGGTTGGGCGCTAGTCACGCTGCTCTGTAACGTTTCATCCAGCGTGATTGGTTGCGCGGCATCCAGCGCGATCCCCGCTGCTGTGGGCGGGTCGACCTTCACGCCACTCACACCCGGCACGACTGTGCCATCCGCATTGACGACAAAGCTGGCGATAAACACCTGATTGGGGAGCAACACGCCCTGAAAAGCGGGCAGCACCGTCCCATCTACCGTCACATTCAAGGTCAACGGCACAGGGTCGGATGTCGGACAGGCAGAGATTGACTGGTAGTACACCAGCAATTCATAACTTCCGGTGGGGACAACGCCCGAAGCCCAACCCGCTTCTTCGCTGGGGGCATCCGTCACCAAGCGACTGCAATCACTGTTGACATTCGTGCCGAAGCGCCCACCGCTGGTCACGGTCGGCGTATTGAAAAATAGGCTACCGCCAATCGGATCACGTACTTCCAAATCCAAATTCGCACCCGAACCCCAGCCCAATTTCACCTGTAGCCCCGTCGCCGTCAGCAATTCACCCGGCAGTTGGAATCCCACCTCAGCAGGTGCAGGTGTAGCCGCCGTTTCCGCTGCCACCGTGAGCGACAAATCGAAGGTTACGGCGCTTTCCGAAATGCCATTCAGAGGCAGCACCGTCACGTAATATATGCCAGCCGCCGCTGCACGAAAGCTCACGCTCCCACTGGTGGCATCCTGCGCCACAGTTATGCCCGCCGCATCCGTCACCACCAGCCCCAGCGCCGCGCTATTCGCGCTCACCGCAAGCGTGATCGAATCGCCAACCTGTGCGCTCAACGTGTATACCTGCGCCAGCGCATCCGCGCCCAGCGAACCACTCACCGCCACACCCGGGGTCAGGGCGCGGTTAGGTGTTGTGTCCTGCGCCCCAATCGTCGTGACACTGACTACCAGACTCAGTACCAACAGCGCAAAGAGCGCGAAATATCGAACTTTCATGGGGGATTATCCTCCCTCGCAATTAACAGATACAACGTTCACAGTGTAGCCTACTATAAGCACAGGCGCTATTGCCGAGGATGACGTTTTCCCTGCGCTACGGGGTTGGCGTGGCAGTAGGTTCGGCAGGTTTGGGGGATAATTCAACAAAACTGGTCATACCTTCCAGCACATTCACCACCTGCGACACGCGCAGTCCGTCAATGTTGACGATCACCTCATAACGCCCCACCGGAATATCTCCAAAGACGAAATTCTCGTCCCATTCAGGATCAGATTTCACATCCGAACCATTATCGAGCAACACATAGGTGGTCGCAGATTGAATCACCAGCCCGGTGCGATAATCGCGCACCGTCACGGTTTGATCTTGTAGCGGTTCACCGCGTAAGCCCGTCAGTCGTCCGGCAATTACACCATGCCCGACATACGGAACCATCCATAGCAGCGGGTTATAGGTTGCGCCATAACGATTTTCGCCCAAGCGCACCTCGAAATGCACATGCGGGCCACTGACTCGTCCGGTATTGCCCACCAAACCAATCGGGTCGCCGCCGTTTACCAGTTGTCCGGCACTCACCAGTACGGCAGATAGATGTGCGTACAACGTGTACAACGGCTGTCCCATATAGCCGAAGTCATGCTGGATGACAATCACATTCCCGTAACTAGGCGAATCCTGGAAGCCCTGCCCCGCCCAGATCACTACGCCCGAACCCGCTGCACGCACCGTCTGTCCGATGGGGTTGGGCATATCAATCCCATGATGCACACGCCAAGGATTCTCCTGCTGCGGGCCGTCCGAACCGAACAGGTACGAGAAAAGTGCGGAATTGGTGGCGTTCGAGTCCAC
>CAIVEA010000959.1 GCA_903904765.1 uncultured Chloroflexota bacterium | reverse complement strand
GGCGGCAAGGCGACCTTCGTCTCCAAACTGCCCGCCAACGAGTTAGGCTGGCTGGCGCATGATATGTGCCTGAGCTACGGCGTGGATATGTCCTACGTGCCGATGGTGGCCGATGCCCGCATGGGGGTCAACTTCCTCGAATTCACGGTGTCGCCCCGTGTCCCGATTGCCATCTTTGACCGCAAGTACAGCGCCGCCAGCACCATGACCGCCGCCGATTTCGACTGGGAGGCCATCCTGACAGGCGCAGCGATCGCGCACACCGATGGCATCGTCCCCGGCCTGAGCGCCTCCTGCCACGAGGCCGCTACGATCTACCTGCAAACCGCGCACCATCTGGGGGTCAAAACCGCGTTCGATGTGAACTACCGCGAACATCTGTGGACGGAAAGCGCCGCCCGCGCCTGCTGGGAAACCTTGCTGCCGCTGGTGGATGTGGTCGTGACCAGCCGGGGCGTGAGCGAGTCGGTGTTCGGCTTCACGGGCAGCGACGAGGACATCATGACCGCCTATCACCGCGCTTTCGGCTGCGAACTGGTGTGCCTCACCCACCGCGACCTGTTCGGGCTGGAGCGCGGCGCGTGGAGCAGCAAGGCGCTGGTGAATGGCGCGACGGTGGTACAGGGGCGGCGCTACGAATTTGAGGTGCTGGATCGCTACGGCACGGGCGACGCTTATTTCGCCGGCCTGCTGTACGCTTATCTGCGCGGGGATGTGCAGGCCGCGCTCAACTTTGGCAACGCGGCCTGTGCGCTGGCACACACCACCGAGGGGGATGTCATCCCCTTCACCGCGCAGGATGTGGAACGTTTATTGGCCGACACCATAGATTTGCGAGTCAAACGATGAACTTGATGAGCCGCCGCGAAGAAGCTGTACATCTGGTCAAAACCACAGGCGTGCTGCCTGCCATTAAGCTGAAGGACGGACGCGACCTGCTGCCCTATGCACAGGCGCTGTACGATGGCGGCATCCGCGTCATGGAAGTGACCATGACCACCCCCGGCGTGCTGGAAGCCTTCCGCGCCATCAAACACGCTTTTGGCGACAAGCTGCACCTCGCCAGCGGCACGACCATCAGCGCCCCCGCCGCCTATGCCGCGATACAGGCCGGCGTGAGCGTGATCGTCTCCCCCGCGCTCGATCTGGAAGTGGCGAAAGTGGCGCACACCTATCAGGTGGCGCTGTTCCCCGGCGCATACACCGCCCGCGAAGTGCTGGACGCGATGCAGGCCGGGGCGCAGGTCGTCAAGATTTTCCCGGCGGCGCTGGCTGGCCCCGCGTATATGACCAACCTGAAGATGGTCTATCCCGAAGTGAACCTCATCCCCTCCGGCGGCATCAGCCTCGAAACCGCCGTCGAGTACATCCGCTGCGGCGCGTGTGCCATCAGCGGAGCGCGCAACTTCGTGGATGCGGAGCAGATTGCGGCGCACGGCACAGGCTGGATCACCGAACAGGCGCGGCGCTATATCGCGCTGGTGGCGGAAGCGCGGCAGACGGCCTACCCGCTGCCGTAGGGGGACAACAGGCCATCATCACGCGGCTGCCGGACAGCCTCATACGTTATTCCCGCGCCACCACGGTGTCGTACAGCCCGTAATGAGTCAGCCCCGGATGGCTGTCTATGCCGGCGTAGCGCAGGGATGCGTCCTCGTAGCGCCGGAAGGCAAACACGGCCTGATTCATCTGCTCGGTATTGAACACCTTGAGCCTGACGAGCAAGTGGAAGTCGTTCACCGTCAGGCCAGTCACCGTGCGGAACAATTCCGGTTCGAGCTTGGTGATGACATCCTGCAACGTATTCTCGCGGAAGTCGGTCAGATACATGAAGGCGGGAATGCGCGTGGCAAACTTGATCAGCTTCTCCTGCACGAGTTTGCGCTTGGATTTGTACTCCTTCTCCTCCTCGGTGAGCTGCTTTTTCTCCCCCGGCGTGAGCTCCCCTTTCCCGGCCTTTTTCTTCAGTTCCTTAACTTTCTCGCTCTTGTTGATGATGGTCTCGATGATGTTGTCGCC
>CAIVEA010000958.1 GCA_903904765.1 uncultured Chloroflexota bacterium | reverse complement strand
TCGGCAAAGCGGAATTCGGGCGATTCACCTATGAACGCTATCGGGACGGCAACCGCCCTGACTTAAACAAATATCCGTTGACGATGGATCAGCCCATGCTCTGGGAACAATCCATCCATCACTTCGACTTAATGCGTTACATCTACGATCAAGAACCCGTGCTGGTACAAGCAGTGACATGGAATCCATCATGGAGCATGTACAAAAGTGACGCGAATGTAGCCGCTCTGTTCACCTTTGAAGATGGCCTCCTCGTGAACTATCAGGGGACTTGGCAAAGCGGATGGGCTGAACCTCGTTTTGAGTGGCGCACGGATTGCACAAACGGCATCCTCAGCCAGCAGCACCAGTTTGGCGAATTGCATTACGCCCGCCGCATGGACAGCGCACTTACGCCCGTAAATCTCCCCCCGCACGAACAATGGATTACAGAAACAGCAAGACTACTCGATGCATTCGTCAAGACGTTGCTGGAAGGCGCGCCTCTGGAATGTAGCGGACGTGACCATCTCATGTCTCTGACAATGGTGGAAGCCTGTAAAACCTCCAGTCAGGAATCTCGTGCAGTTCCGATTGCTGGTATCCCACCATTTGATGATGGTGTTCACGATCACATTCTATAGATTGTAGAAAGGAGTATGCCGTCACAACACCACAAACTTCCTGTCTACCGCACGCTCGCTCAATCGTTGATAAATAGGAGTTCCGTAGTGATGTCGAAAAACCGCTCTCGTCAGTTAAAGTTAATCTTGGTCGTTTTGATCCTAGTTCTGACTGTGCCCGTTATCGCCAATGCCCAAACACCGGATGAAAGCACGTTGGTGATCGCGCAGAGTGTGGACATTGGTCAACTCGATCCCGCGTCAGTCAATTCGCGTGCAGAAGCCAACATCTTCTATCACATGTATGGCACGTTGTTTGAAATTGGCGATGATGGCTCCATCACTCCCTACCTCGCCAATGCCTACAAGGTGTCGGATGATGGCAAGGAATGGACGTTCACGCTGAATGAAGGCCTGACCTGCCATGATGGTGAACCCCTGACCGCCGAAGATGTGGTCTACAGTTTTGAACGTGCTGCCGACCCAGCCAATGCCTTCACCGGCAACACAGCTGGTTTCGTGCTGCCCGCCGTTGGTTACGTGGGAACCCGTGTGGATGACGACCTGAATGTCACCATCCTCACTGATCGCTATCAGTCCATCGGCCTCGGCTTGCTGTCGGAAGTCTACATCCACTGCAAGGACTCGTATTCGGCCATGACTCTGGAAGAAGCTGCCCAGAATCCGATCGGCTCTGGCCCGTACAAGTTCGTTGAATGGGTACCGGATGACCACATCACCCTCGCCAAAGTGGATGGCTTCACCCTCCGCGAAACCACCTTTGCTACCCAGATTTGGCGTGTGATCCCCGAAGCTTCGACCCGCGTGGCAGAACTGATTGCCGGCAACGTCGATGTTATCGGCAATGTTCCTCCCGATCAGGTGGAAGCAGTGAATGGCTCAGGCGTTGCCAGTGTTCAAGCCGTTCAGGGAACCCGCCGTATCTACGTCGGCTTCCAGTTCGGTGAGAACTTCAAGGATGCCCCCGGCTACGATGCCCTCCAGAAGACCGAAGTGCGCGTGGCGCTGCAATACGCCATTGATGTGCCGACCATCTGCGCGACCCTGCTGGGAACTGAATGCAAGCGCGCTACTGGCCTCGTCAATGACCCGAATGGCAACCCGAACCTCGCACCGTATCCGTATGATCCGGTCAAGGCTGGTGAACTACTGGATGCCGCTGGCTATCCGAAAGATTCCAATGGTGTTCGCTTTGAAACCGTTCTGATGGGGCCGCGTGGCCGTTACCTGAACGATGCCAATGTCGTGCAGGCGATCGCCCAGTACCTGACCGATGTCGGTGTGGTCACCACTGCCGACATCCGCGATTGGGCGGACTACCGTCAGTTGACCGGCCCGAAGGAAGTCGGCCCGATGTTCTTCCTCGGTTCGGGCGGCGGCACCTGGAATGCGCTGTACGACATGGCTGACCTCTCGGCACCGGATGCGGGAACCAACTACACCAACTGGCAGAATGAAGAATGGTTCACGCTCTGGAACAGCCTTGCGGACATCCGCGATGCCGGTCAGGAACGCGAAGTCATCAACAAGATGCTAGAAGTGTTCTACAACGACCCGCCGTGGCTGCTGCTGTACTTCCAACCGGACTTCTACGGCGTGAGCAACCGCCTCGACTGGCAGGCTCGTCGTGACGAACAGATCGTCATCTACAACGCCAAGCTGAAGTAACCCGGTCCAGTAGTAATGAATCCGGGGGGTGGGGCATCTCGTCCCACTCCCCATTTCTGGAATAGGACTTATGGGATCATATATTGTGCAGCGTTTGCTGCAATCTGTCTTTGTCATCATTGGTGTCACGCTGCTCTCCTTCCTCACAATCCATCTGGATGGCGATCCTACCTATCTCTATGTCAGTGAACGCGCCAGTCAGGAAGAAATCGAAGCGACTCGCGCCAAACTGGGCTTTGATAAACCACTGACTGAACAGTATGTCAGCTTTCTCAGTGGACTTGTGCGCGGTGATCTGGGCATGTCCATTCGTTCGCGGCAACCCGCCGTTGACTTGGTCATGCAAAGATTACCTGCCACCCTCGAATTGACGATTTTTGCAATGCTAATTTCTGTGCTTGTTGCGTTGCCTATCGGGATTGTCTCTGCCATCCGTCGCGGAACACCTACGGATGGGGGCATTATGCTAATCGCTATGTTTGGACAATCGATACCCAGTTTTTGGTTGGGTATCATGTTGATTCTATCGGTAGGTTTACAACTCAAGTGGCTTCCCATTTCTGGTCATGTGCCGGTCATTGATCTGATGCTGCAAGGCGATTGGGGACAGGCCATTAGCAACATCCCCAAAGCCATCACATTCTTGCTCATGCCAGCAATAACGATTGGGCTTTTTTCACTCTCTCGTAACGCACGTCTGGTGCGTTCTTCCATGCTGGAAGTACTCTCACAGGATTACGTGGTGACAGCTCGTTCCAAAGGTCTAAGAGAGCGCACCGTTGTCGTTCGGCATGCATTTCGTAACGCGCTCATTCCAGTCGTCACCATGCTTGGTCTAGAATTTGGGTTCTTGCTGAGCGGTGTTGTGGTGACTGAAACAGTATTCTCTTGGCCGGGTGTCGGTCGGTTAGTGACCAATGCCATCACTCAACGCGATATTCCAGTTGTGCAAGCATCGGTCGTCGTCTTCTCCGTTATTTTCATCGTCCTCAATCTGTTTATCGACATCATCTATGCGCAATTAGATCCGCGCGTTCGCCTAAGGTAATCGTATGGCAACCATCACTTCAACCCGAACTGGTTCTGTGAGCCTGATGCCACCGACCATACCGACATGGAAACGGGCAGTACGTAGCCTGCTGAAAGCAAAGTGGCCCATTCTGGCGCTGATTATTCTATGCACAGTGGTTTTCATGGCACTGTTCGCCACACAAATCACGCCAGCAGACCCGAACCGCCAGAATCTAATTGAGCGCCTCAAAGAACCCATGACCCGTAACCCGGATGGGACGATTAAATACTTTTTGGGGACAGATGGTTTAGGGCGTGATCTGTGGTCACGAATCATTTATGGAGCACAGGTTTCACTGGCTGTAGGTGTGATGGCCGTTGTGGTAGGCGGTCTTATCGGTACCACGCTAGGCATCATAGCCGGTTATCGCGGCGGTCGCGTGGATGATGTCATTATGCGATTAGCCGATATTCAACTTGCCTTCCCTTTCATCTTGTTGGCCATTATGGTGCTGGTGGTACTGGGACCGGGTGTCTGGAATCTCATTCCCGTACTGGGCATTGGTCAGTGGGTCACCTATGCTCGTATTGCACGCGGGCAAACCATTTCGCAGCGTGAAAAAGAATATGTGGAGGCGGCACGTAGCATGGGCGCGCGCGATCGGCGGATCATGTGGAATGCGATTCTGCCCAATGTACTCGCCCCGTTGATTGTCATCGCCTCATTCAATGTCGCCAGCGCCATTCTGGCCGAGGCATCTCTCTCGTTTCTCGGTCTAGGTGTGCCACCGACTGTACCTACATGGGGTGGCATTTTGAACGAAAGCCGCGACCAGATTTTGGCCGGCAAGTGGTGGCCAGCCTTCTTTCCGGGGCTTGCCATCATGCTCACCGTACTCTCTCTAAATATTCTAGGCGATTGGCTGCGTGACTTCCTCGATCCACGCTTACGCGGACGATAACCCTACTCACCCATAGGATGAAAATAGCATGGCAAAAACATTTGTAGGCATTCAAATAGGGGCAATTAGCTTCATTGATGAGGGTGTGGAGCAAGTTCTCGACATCTTGCAAGAAAAAGCAGGTGTGAACGCGCTGCTCATTTCTGCACTTTCATGGAGCTATGGCAATGCAGGGCGTGCTGTATATGGCTTCCCCGATCATGGCGTTGCCGAAGCGGACAACCTGAAGGGCGGCGCGTTCTTCCAACCTGATCCAGCACACTACGAAGGCACATTCCACAAGCAATTCGCCGCGCCTGACCCGCTGTATAAGGGGTTCGACACCTTCCGTGATGTCATCCCGGCAGCACAGAAACGCGGCATGAAGGTCTATCCCTACTACTGCGAAACTTCCAGTTCCGGCATCCGTTCCATCTGGCAACCAGGTTTCACGCATTTCCTTGACCGCGATCACTGGGGACGTACCGCCAGCCGTCCGTCATTGATGAACCCGCACTACCGCGCATGGTGGAAATCGGTCATCAGCGATTGGTTCAGCAACCATGCCCTCAGCGGAATGCTGTGGGGCATCGAACGCCATAGCCCGCTGATGGATATTTTCCGTGCCGACGGCTCGACTGGCTTCGATGAGTATTTCAAAGCTGAAGCACGGGCGCGTGGCATTGACCCGCAGCGGGCGATTGAAGGCTACCAGAAAATTGACCTGTTCCTACAGAGTGTGCGTAAAGGTGAACGCCCGCGTGACGGCGTGTTCGTCACCCTGCTGCGCCACCTGCTGAATAACCCCGAAGTGCTGATGTGGGAAAAAATGTGGGTGGATGCACACCGCGATATGTATCATGACATCTCCGGTCAAATCCGCTTCTTCAATCCAAAAAATGAAGTCGGTCTGGGCATCTGGCAGGTGATTAACACCTATAACCCATACGCAAAAGCGCAATACGATCAGTCCGAATATGCACAGTATGCTGATTGGTTCAAACCGGTGCTGTACCACACGCCAGCAGGAGCGCGCTTTGCCAACTTCGCGGAAAGCTGGCACAAGGGCGTACTGGCGGATGCCACGCCAGACGGAGCATATAATGCACTGGCAACCATCCTCAATCTGAACGAATTCATCGCCCCCCGCGAAGAAGCACCGATGGCTGGCTTCAAAGCCGAATACGTCAAACAGTGGACAGCCAACCTGATCGCGGATACCGGACGCAAGGTGTATTCGGGGATTGGTGTGGGTGTAGGAGATGGTGGCAAGAGCAAGCCCATCACGCCTGAAGAAGTACGCGATGGCGTGAACGCAGCCTTTGATGGTGGTGCTAGCGGCGTGTTGATCTCCCGTAACTATTCCGAAGCGGAATTAGCAGGTTTGACGGCTGTGGGTGATGTGCTCAAACAACGTGGGCTGTGGTAGCCGAAAAAGGGGACGACGATGACCATTCGAGCTGCGGTAATCGGCGCGAGCTTCGCCAAAGCTGCTTATCTGCCCGCGCTGCGGACGATACCGGATGTGGAACTGGTGGCGCTTTCCAGCGCCCGTAGCGACAATGCACGCAGCGTAGCGGG
>CAIVEA010000957.1 GCA_903904765.1 uncultured Chloroflexota bacterium | reverse complement strand
TGAGGACGCGGACACCATCGCGTTGAAACATCGTTCCATCCACAACCTGCAATCCTTCGATCAAATGGACATTGACGTTTTGCACGTTGAAATAAGCACGGCAGAAATCGGCTACAATACGCGCAGCCAAAGCACCATCAGGAGTAGCGGTTGCCAGAAAATCCAACCGATCATTATTGTTGCGTTCACTCGCCAAAATATGCGATAGGCTGTTGAGTTCAGCACTCAATTTGGGAATAGATGCCTCATTCGCTTTTGCCTGAGCGTTCAGTGATGCGAGTGCTGATTCGTAGAGAGAATATCCCACATCAAACCGAGCATGTTTGCAGATTAAAGCGAGGTCTGCATTCTTAGTAGCGCGAACTTTTGCCCATTCATCTTTGATCACTTGACTGGCATTGGAAAACACACTTGTTCCAGTGGTTGATATGACACAAATTGGCATTTTCCCTCATTCTCCTCGTAGCATATCTAGCAGGGCCTGGCGCTTGTTGGTCACGCGCTCGCCCAGATCGAGAAAACCGGTCAGCTTGCCATACACGGAACGCAACTGATTCTCGACGGTGCGCTCCGACTTGTTCAAAATGCCGCCCAACTCCTGATTGCTGGCATAGGGTTGATCCATCAAGAGGTTGCACAACCGCTGTTCCTCCGCAGTCAGACGGGCGATAAAATCAGCGCGGGTGCTGCGCCGCCGCAAAAGCACTTCATACGGGTCGGCACCCTGCGGCACACGCGCCGTGACGAGCAGCAGCTCAACTGCCTGAATCTGCTCCCGAAAAGCGGGTGGCGCATGAAACTGCCCCGGTTTGAGAATCTCCTTGGGCGAGATCACCGTCCACACCTTATCCACGCCGGGGTTGAACACCAGTGAAGCTGCAACCATCCCGTAGATGCTCATCGCTTTGCGCCCACCCGCGATCAGCAGATGCAGGTTGTAGCCGTCACGCTTGTACCCATGCAGAATATCTAACATCCCGTGCAGGTAATCCTCAGCAGATGTCGAGTCCACAATATCAATCAGCGAATCCCCGTTGGGTCGCCGAATAACGTTGGAATGTACCCGCAATCCGGGATAATCCTGTTTGAACACTTGAATCAGGTCATCATAGGCCTTGTCAATGTCCGACACGTCCGGGTCAGTTGTGAGCAACACCACACCTTCAAACGCATAGCGTTCGTTCAGATGGTCAAAAGCGACGGTAATCGCTTCCGGGCGCTGGCCGAGTGTGGCAAGGAAAAGATGGGACATAGGGTGTATCGAGCCTCGTTGAATAGCGTCTGGCGCTATCATCCACGATCTTGTGCCAGTCCGCGTAGGGGTTTACCCCTAAATCCGATCTACAGGGTCAACTCTCTAGCAGCATCACCTGCCCCAATCCCACCGCTGTCCGCACCCCTGCGCCGCAGTAGGGCGCATAGGCCGCCAGCGCCCGCACGCAGGAGAGCGCCAGCGGGTCATCCACGCAAAAAACAGCCTCGCCTACGAAACCCGTTTCAATCCCTTTGCGCGATCGCTCGAAGGTGACGGTCTGGCGGGTGGTCTGCGCTCGCTCCAACCGGATTCCAGATCGAACGATTGCGGTCATCTCGGCAGCCATGCGCTGCGGCGCAAAAGTGTTCCAGCGTGTGAGCAGGCTGCCAAAGACTAGATCGGGCAACGGCATCGCCACCGGAATGCCCCCGGTACGATGGAATACGGTGGGCGACTCGAAGCGCAGGCGAATGCGGGACTCGTTGGCCTGTGCGCCCTGCTGAAGCAGAGTTTGATAGGTGGTGGTTTCCAGCGGATCTATCCGTTCCACATGAAAGGGCTGCTCGTGCAGCGTGATCCCGCCACGCAGCCAGCGTTCGACCAGCGCATTGAGCGTGATACGGCTTACATCCGCATGGAGGGTGGTCAACCGCAGCGTATAGGTTTCGTGCGGGGAAAGCTGGAGCAACTCCCCACGCGACGGCGCGGGCGGAATGAGCGAACTGAGTGTGAACGGACGCGGTGATGAGCCGTCGTGCAGCGTTTTGGACAGGACAGGGTTGACCTGCCGCAGCGAATCGAGGAACCACGCCTGTGCAGCGCGTCCCAACCACACCGGGATTTCGTCGTAGTGCGTAGGGCGCAGGTGTAAGGTGAGGGATGCGAGCATGATTACTTAACCCGACTCTCGGGACTTACTTTGACAAGTGGCTCAAAGATTTTGATCAATAAATCAAGATGGTCTTTAGTTTTCTTTGTATCGAGAGGATTCGGGCGGTGCCCAAAATGTCCCAGATCGTTACGTAAACTGGAAAGCATATCCCATACATCAACAATATTGATCGCTTCATCATTCGCATTTGCTGAGAACTTGAGAGTGCTTTGTTGAACCTCATTCCTTAGCGCGTTGACCAATATATTGATACGCTGTTCGGCTTTTTCGCGTTCTTCAGTATTCGTGGTCATCGTGCGCCAATCAAGCGCGCTTTTACTCTGGCACATATACCACGTCACAAACCACTCCCGAAGCAGCAACCCCGCATGAAGAATATGTCCATGCTCGACATACCATTTGATGAGGTTAAACTGTGCCAGCAGATAATCTTTCGATGTTTCGGTTGAAGGAACTAATCCCTCGAAGCTATCGCTAATTCGATTGATCTGCGCTGTCAGCGGGGCAAGCCATTGTTTCGCATTTTCTTCCTGCTGCACAATTTGTTCACTTAACTTCTTGAGGGGGTCTATAATGTCTGATAGTCGCCCTAGCAACAATGATTCGGATAACCCAGTCATCGTTTGAGCAATAGATTTGAATCGAGAAGGCAACTTTGACTTATCAGACAAAGAGTTCTTGAATAGGGTGTCTTGGCGATTCCTCATAAGATCGGCTATCGCTCCCAGATCACCCGTCTCTTCAAAAGCATCAACCGCAGTTACCCAATCAAACAGTGTTAGGAGGGGCATTAAATCTAACGCGGGTGTACTTTCAGTATTGTTTGCATAAACACCATAATAGACGGCATTTATGGTAATTTTTTTCGCTGAGCGTAAGTAGGCCACAGTCAGTAACAAAATCACGGGCAATGAGCGAAAGCCGTGTGTTAAATCCAGAGTCACTAGACATCCATCATCTACAACATCCGAAATACGATTAAACAACGCCCAGACTTCGCTTTCTGTTAGCCCGTCTGGAATGGGATCATCGGC
>CAIVEA010000956.1 GCA_903904765.1 uncultured Chloroflexota bacterium | reverse complement strand
CGGCGGCCAGCAGCGCGGCGGTGAAGGCGTGCATAAATTCGCCCGCCATGAACATGCCCCATTTGAAGCCCGAATACTCGATGTTGTACCCAGCGATGATTTCTGATTCAGCTTCGAGTAGGTCGAAGGGCGCGCGACCTGTTTCGGCGAGGTTGGCGATGAAGGACATTACCGCCGCCACCGGAGCCATGAACACGAACCACATGCTGCCCTGCGCCCGCACCATATCCTGCATGCCCAGCGTCCCGGCGATCATCACCGGAATGAGCAGCGACAGCACCAGCGGCACTTCGTAACTCAACAACTGCGCGATGGTACGGAACGCACCGAGGAGCGCGTACTTATTGTTGCTCGACCATCCGGCGATCATGATCTTGACCGTGCCGATAGAAGCCACCGCCACGAAGTACAGGATGCCGATGCTCAAATCCGCGCCGATGTGCAGCGGAGTGAAGGGGATGACCGCCCAGATCAGTACCACTGTCGCAAAGGCGATGATCGGGGCGAGGTTATAGATGAACTTATCCGCGCCCATCGGGGTGATGTCTTCTTTGGTGAGCATCTTGACCGCATCTGCCACCGATTGCAGCAGACCAAACGGGCCAACACGATTGGGGCCGAGACGGTCTTGCACACGGGCTGCGATCTTACGCTCGATCCAGATGAGGAAAATCACCGTCACCAGCGGCACAGTGGCTACCAAAACCACGCCGCCGAGGAGGGTGAGCAGGTTCGCCAGATCGGGGGACAGGCCGCCGTCCAACAAACACTGAGTCAGGTTATTGATGCTGCATACGTCATTCATTGCGCTCGCCTCAACTCAGCAATCGGCACGTTAGACCCATTCCAGCGCGTCTTTACGCCACGCATAAACCAGCGCGTCGAACAGGAAAAAGACGAAAACCAGCCCCGCGAAGAAGCCGAAAAAGTCCAACTGGCTGTAGGCCAGCGCCCACGGGAACAGAAAGACAATTTCAACATCAAAAACGAGAAAAATTAGACCGTAGATGTAGTATTGGACTTTGAACTGCACCCATGTGTCGCCAACCGTTTCCACGCCGCACTCGTAAGTGGACTGCTTGATCGCGTTGGGTTTACGCGGAGCCAGCAGACGCGCACCGAGAATGGGTACAAAAGGAAACACCCACGCGATGGCAAAAAACACACCGATGAAAGCCCACTCGTTCACAACTGCCATTGGAGTTGTACTCCCGTAAAAATGGAAACCGTTGATGCTCAAATGCGGGCGCAAACCACTGCCCGAAACTTACCAGAGCAAGCCGCATGTGTCAATTGTGACAGACTGCACGATAGTAACACATGCATACCAATTCTCCAACGGAATTGGCCTATACAAATGCGGTTGTTTGCCCAGTTTATGACGGGCATCATTCTAACATACCGCCCCAGAGATGACAAAAACTCCCCAACCACTCTATGGATTCCAATCCGAGCTTCTATCCTTGCAACTCACTGTTGAACACTTATACTCTAAACCAATCGTCCGAGGAGTCCATTACCATGCCCGTCATTGCCCCCAGTCCTCAGCAATGGGATGCGTTCGTCCGCGCCCACCCTCGCGCCCATGCGCTGCAATACGCAGCATGGGGCGAACTGAAGGGCGCTTACGGCTGGGCGTTTGAACGGGTGGCGCTGCTCGAAGATGATCGCATCACCGCAGGCGGGCAACTCCTCTACCGCCGCCTGCCCTTCCGTCTGGGATGGCTGGCCTATGTGGGCATGGGACCATTCGTGACCGACAACCGCCAGTGGCCGGCGCTGTGGTCGGCGCTGGATGCCGCCGCAAAACGGCGCGGCGCAGCCTTCCTGAAATGGGAACCGGGACTGTACCTGACCGAGCCGCCGCCGGACATCGCCGCGATGGGTTTTCGCCCCAGCCCGCAAACCATTCAACCGCCGCGCACCGTCGTGCTGGACATCAGCACCGATGACGAGAACATTCTGGCGCGGATGAATCAGGGGACGCGCCGCAAGATCCGCCAGAGCCTGAAAAATGGCATCACCTACCGTCAGGCCAGCACAGCCGAAGTCAGCCGCTTCACAGGCATGATGCAGACCACCGGAACGCGCAATGCTTTCGGTGTTCATGCCCCCGACTACTACCAGATGGCCTATCGCCTGTTCGTGCCGGAACAGGCCGCGCTGTTTCTGGCGGAACACGAAGGCGACCCACTGGCAGGAGTGATGGTGTTCGCCGCTGGCGATTGCGCCCAGTACCTGTACGGCGCATCTTCGGATGTCAAGCGTACCCTGATGGGCAGCTACGGCGTGCAATGGGCGGCTATCCAGTGGGCGAAAGCGCGGGGCTGCCGCTGGTATGACCTGTGGGGCATCCCGGATGAGGATGAAATTGTTCTGGAAGCGCAGTTCGAAACGCGCTCCGACGGATTGTGGGGCGTGTACGGTTTCAAGCGCGGCTGGGGTGGGCGCGTGGTGCGTTCGGCGGGGGCATGGGATCGGGTATACAACCCGTTGATTTATGCCGCTTATCGGCTGGCGCTGAGCAGGCGTGAATCTTAATACCTTTACGCACCAGCGGCACAAGTAAACATAGGATAGAATCTATAAGAATCTGGACGCAAAAAGGGTTTCGTTATGGCGGGCATTGAAGCCACGCTGGTCGCACTAGGTTTCAAAAAACACTTCATGGTGCAGGGGCGCGCCCGCATCCGTGATCTGTTCCGTTCGGGCGCGTGTGGCATCTACGTGCTGCACTTCCAGAACGGCGAATACTTGTTGGGCGAAACTCAGGATGTGGTGCAAGCCTTCTCCGAACACGCCAAAGACTACTACGACATTCAGCAGATCAGCTTCAAAGCCGCCCGCGCCGAAAACTTGCACGTCGAATACAAACGGGCGAAAAAGTACCTCGAAACCGAAGGCTGGAAAATGCGCGACCCGGTTGGCGCGATTGACCTCGATGATATGCCCCCCGAACAGGGCTTCTACGAAGTGACCAGCCCCACGCGCACAGTAGAAGTAGCACGACTGGCAGAAGAAGTGGTCGTCTTTGAGGAAGAAAAGCCAGCGTTTGAGGAACAAGAGCAGGAGATCTATTACGACAACCTGCTAGATGACATCATCCCCAAAAATATCCAGTACCGCTGGCTGGAGGACATGGAGTTCGACGATCTAGAAGGGAATCGGCAGGATAATATCGCCCAGCGGCGGCGCTACCACATGCAGTACGTCAAACTACTCATGCACCCGGATATTGATGCCATCATCGCCGCGCTGGGCGTATACGTCACCAGCACCATCCCCTCGCCCCGGCGCACCGAAATGTCGTTCTGGAGTGCAGTCTGTCTGACGGGCGGCGACATGCAGCCAGTGATTCATCTCAACGTGGGCGGACAGATCACGGTTGAAGTGAAGTTCTACGGCGATCGGACGCTGTTCTGGGTGTTCCTCACCCGTGAACTCCTCAACCAGATTCTGCCCTTCTCGGTGGATGATGTGGACGACAAGATGAGCCTGCATGTCCTTTCGGACTGGAAAATTGAAGAGGGCGATCAGGAACTCGAAATTGGCATCCAGACCTGTTCGCTGA
Source organism: uncultured Chloroflexota bacterium (assembly GCA_903904765.1). The sequence continues at coordinate 4,340 of CAIVEA010000956.1, read as the reverse complement.
AAGCGGGCGGTGAAGATCAGTTGGGCGTGGTGGTGGTCAACCCTTACGACATGATGCGCCTGACGCTGTTCTTGCAGCCGGTGATGCGCTTCTTCAACTATAACCTGATGCAACAGAGCTACTGCACCACCGCCGAAAGCCACTGTCTCGATCTGGCAGATCGCCTATTCCTAGACACCACATCGGATGACGTGGACGATCCTGCGGACTACTAGACAACGCTCATCGCCTCGCCGCGAATCTTTAGCCGCTGCCCCTAGTCAACTCCATATCTCTAACCCCACATCGTGTACAATCCTTCTTTGACCCACCTGTTCAGGGAAGGATTGCGCCTTGCTCACCCTCGAAACGATCACCGAACGCGACCAGTGGAACGCCGCCCTACGCGCCCTCCCCCGTCCTCATGTGCTACAAACGTGGGAATGGGGCGAGTTCAAGCGCATCACCACTGGCTGGCAACCGCAGCGCCTCGTTTTCCGGCGCGGGGATGCCGTAGTCGCGCTGGCCTCGGTGGGCGTTCGCAGCGTAGGGCCGCTGAAGGTGCTGTATGCTCCCAAAGGGCCGATTCTGGCTGACCACGACCCCGCCACCGTGCGCGACGTGCTGGCGGCGCTACAGGGGCTGGCACGGCGTTCCGGCGCAATCTGGCTGAAGATTGACCCCGATGTAATCGCCGCAACAGGCGTTCCCGGCGAGAGCGACGACGCGCCGGACGCGAACGGGCGCACATGGCAAACGGCGCTCACCGATGCCGGTTGGCGCTTCTCCGCCGATCAAGTGCAGTTCCGCAACACCATCTGCCTCGACCTGACCGCCAGCGAAGATGACCTGCTGGCCGCCATGAGCCAGAACACCCGCCGCAAGGTGCGCGTGGCGGAGAAAAAAGGCGTGACCGTGCGGCAGGGCAGCGCCGCCGATCTGCCGTTGCTCTACGATTTGTACCGCACCACTGGCGAGCGCGACCATTTCCTCATCCGTCCGCCGGACTACTACGAACGCGCATGGCGCTCGTTCATGGAGGCCGGTCTCGCGCAGCCGCTGATCGCGGAAGCGGACGGCGTGGCGATTGCCCATGTCATCCTATTCCACTTCGGGCAAACCTGCTGGTACTTCTACGGCGCATCCTCCAACGAATCCCGCGAACTAATGCCCAACTACCTGCTCCAGTGGGAAGCCATTCGCTGGGCGAAGGCACGGGGCTATCGCATCTACGACTTCTGGGGCGCACCCAACACCTTCACCGAGTCCGACTCGATGTGGGGCGTGTACGAGTTCAAGCGCGGCTTCCGGGGCGTGGTCACGCGCCACATCGGCGCATGGGACTACGCACCCTTCCCACCGCTGTACACAGCCTACACCCGCGCATGGCCGAAGGTGCTGGGCTGGCTGCGGCGGCGCGGCAATCGTAATACCGTGTAGAATAAGGATGCGCGATACAGGAGCGTAGACCATGAGCGATATGCTGGTGATTGAGCAAACTGTCACAGAAGATGGCACGCTGGTACTGCATTACCCACCCGGTCAAATCGTTCCCGGTCAGCGGGTGCGCGTGGTGATTGAGCCAATCCAAAGCGAGACAACCGATCAGCCGGATAGCGAACTAGACGCGCTGCTTCAGGGGATGTCCGCCTACGGCACGCGCAACAGCACGATGGGTGATGTGTTGCAATCGGACGCGATTGGCATCTGGGAAAATCGCGCCGATATGCAAGACCCGGTTGCGTGGCTGACCGAACAACGCCGTCAGCGCAATGAAAGACACAGCAAAAATGGTTGACGGTATTCTCGATACGAGCATCATGATTGATTTGCTGCGAAAAAATCAATCAGCCATCAACTGGGCTTATTCCATTCGTACCCTTCACCTAGCCATAACACCGATTGTATGGATGGAATGTGTAGAAGGGTCACAAAATAAAACCGAACGTGATCGGATTATCCGATTCTTAAATGGATTTCCGATTGAACATCCAGAACCCGATGATAATCTTTGGGCTATGCGGCAATTTGCTCATTTCACTTTGAGTCATCGTATCGAATGGTCAGATGTACTCATAGCTTCAGTAGCAGTACGCCTCAATGTTCCACTTTACACCCTAAATCTACGACATTACGAAATACTCCCATCAGTAGACGAACAACGTCCTTATAACTAGGAAAAAGGAAACCTATGATCGCCTACGACCACCAAACGATTCTCACCAATGGCGTGCGCCTGCATGTGGTGCTGGCTGGCCCTGCCGACGGGAAGCCCGTCATTCTGCTGCACGGCTTCCCCGAATTCTGGTACGGCTGGCACAACCAGATCAATTTTCTGGCGGAACACGGCTACCGCGTCATCGTCCCCGACCAGCGCGGCTACAACCTGAGCGAGAAACCCACCGGAATCGAAGCTTACGACCTCAGTGTACTGGCGAAGGATGTCACCGGCCTGATGGACGCGCTCGGCTATGAGCAAACCTATCTGGTGGGGCATGATTGGGGTGCAGCAGTGTCGTGGTGGACGGCAACGCTCTACCCGGAACGCATCAAGAAGATGGCGATCCTGAACGTCCCCTACCCTACGCTGATGGGCAAAGCCTACCAGTCCGGCAACCTCGCGCAGTTGTTCAAAAGCTGGTACATCTTTTTCTTCCAGATTCCCAAACTGCCGGATGCCATGCTGGGCGCGATGAACGCACGCGGCATCGAACAGGTGCTGGTCAGCAGCAGCAAGCGCAATTCGTTCAGCGAGGAAGATTTGGTCGAATACCGCCGCGCATGGGCGCAACCGGGCGCAATCACCGCCATGCTGAACTGGTATCGTGCCGCAGGGCGCAGTTTCATGGCGCTGCGCCCGCCCAAAGATGCCGCGCAGCAACCCGCGCCCCGTGTGCTAGTCCCCACACTCATCCTGTGGGGCGAACGCGATGTGGCGCTGGATAAATCGCTGGCACAGCCGAGTCTGGATATATGCGAGGATGGGCGCGTGGTGTTCTTCCCGAAGGCCACCCACTGGGTACAGCACGACGAGGCGGACGCGGTGAACGCCCACCTCATCGAGCATCTGCGCGACTGACGCGCCTAATCGGGGACGATTAGTGCCACTCGCTACAACTATGGACTGAAGGACTTTCGAGAGTAGTTTTTTGCAGGACAATCCTCAGCCCCTGCCATTCTCGCTCAGGGCAAAGGTAGTCAGACCAACAGCTTCCCCTCTCCAGCCGTACTCTACGTTACGGAGAGGGGACTGAGGGGTGAGGTTTTCTTTAGATCAGCGCCACCAGCGTCCGGGGTTGTAGCCCAACTCCTGTCGCGCCTTATCCACCGCCAGCAGCGTGTCATGATCGCCCACGCCAGCCTTCAGCGGCACGCCGGGGAACACTTCCGCCATCAGATCAGCGTTGGTGCGGCGCATCACGCTGTCCGCCGAGGCGATAATATACGACGGGCTGCCACTGACATCGGCCTCGAACGCCAAGCGGCAGCTCTGGGCAATATCGCGGGCATCCACATAGCTCCACAGATTCCACTTGCGAACCAGCGGGGCGTTCTGCCACGACTCGAAGCGTTCATAATCGTGCGGCTCCATGATGTTCGAGAAGCGCAAGCTGACGATGGGGATGCCACTCCAGCGGCTGAAGGTATTCGCCATCTGTTCGCCCACCACTTTTGAGAGCGCATACGAGGACTGTGGATACAACGGGTGCGCCTCGTCAATCGGCGCGTAGTGCGGGAACGGATCATCGAACGGCAGGCCGAGCGTGGTTTCGCTGGAGGCCGACACCACACGCTTCAGCTTGAGGATGGCCGCCGCCGAGAACACGTTATAGGTGCTAAGGGTGTTCGTCTCGAACGTTTTCTGATCGCTGGCGAGTCCCGGCGCGGGGATGGCCGCCAGATGCACCACCGCATCCGCCCCACGCAAGATTTCCACCGTATGTCCCAAATTCGTCAGGTCAATCTGCGTGAATTCCGAATTCCGCTTGGCGGGTGGCGCGATGTCCACATTCAGTACGTCATAGCCTTTTTCGAGCAGGTCAGCCACCACCGCCCGCCCTGCTTTGCCGCTGCCCCCCGTCACCACCACCTTACGAATCGACTGCCCCATGTTGTACTGTCCTTTGCTACGATGCATATCAGCCGTTACATTTTCGTGACCGAGACAAAATATGCCCCGGTACTTTCACCATCAATCCCGAATATACGCAGTTTCCACGTGCCCGTCTGGTTGATCTGACAGGTGAACGCTACATTGGTATCTTCCGCCGCCATGATGCGGTCGCGCTGGCAAATACTGCTCCAGTCCGACCCATCTGGCGCGATCACCGCCACATTTTTCGCCACCTTGTTCGCGGTGG
>CAIVEA010000955.1 GCA_903904765.1 uncultured Chloroflexota bacterium | reverse complement strand
GCCGCCGGAGAGCGTGACACCGCGTTCGCCCACCAGTGTGCCGTAGCCTAGCGGGAAGGACTCGATCACGTCATGCACGGCGGCAGCCTTCGCAGCCGCAATCACTTCGGCATCACTCACCTCACGACCCACGCCGTAGGTGATATTCTCGCGGATACTGCGTGAGAACAAGAACGGTTCTTGTTCCACCACGCCGATCTGCTGGCGCAGGTAGCCGCGTGGGATGTCCTTCAGTTCGATTCCGTCAATCGTGATGCTGCCGGATGTGTACTCGTAGAAACGCGGTAGCAGCCCCAGCAGCGAGGTTTTACCAGAGCCGGTTGACCCCAGCAGCGCCACGCTCTGACCGGCCTTCACCGCGAAGTTGATGTCGTGCAGAACTTCATGGTTGCTTTCATAGGCGAAGTTCAGACTCTTCATCACCACATCCCCGCGCAAATCGCCCTGCGGCTTGTATGAGCCTTCATCCAGCGATTCCAGATCCACGCGGATGACTTCCATCACGCGATTGTATGACACCAGCCCGGTAGACATATCCACAATCAAGCGCCCCAGATTACGGATGGGGTTGATAATCATGGAGAGCAGGCTGACATAGGCCAGATACGAGCCGAGCGTGATCGTGCCATTCATGACCAGCGACGCGGCATAGAAGAAGCCGAACAGGATTTGCGTGAAGCAGATCACATCCGTCAGCGGCCAGAACGCCGAGTGCATCATCAGGAAGCGCCGCCCGCGCCGGTACTGCTCGAAATTCTGCTGGTCGAACTTTTCACGTTCGTAGTCCTGCCGTGCGAAGGCTTTCACCACGCGCACACCGCTCAGGTTTTCCTGCACCCGCGTCGCCAGCACCGCTTCTTGCTCTTGCAGCCGTTCGTAAGCGGTAGAGATGCGCTTGAAGAACAACTGCGACAGGATGGCAACCATCGGTACTGCAATGATCGAGAGCAGCGCCAGCGAAGCATTCATCAGCAGCAGCGCGGTGAAGTTCACCGTGAACAGGATCAGGATACGACCAATGCCGATGGCCTGTTCGGAGAAGAACTTGCGGATGGCATCCACATCGGATGTCGAGCGCGAGATCAGTTCACCGGTCTGATTTTTGTCGTGATAGGTGAACGATAACCGCTGGATATGGTTGTACATGCTGTGGCGCACCCGCAGCGCCAGCCCTTCGGCAGTCCGCGCCGCGAAGCGCCCGCTGAGGAAGCTGAACGTGCCTTGCAGCGAGGCCAACCCTACGAAGGCCGCCGCGATGAACGGCAACTGGTAGTGCTGTTCCGGGTTTGGCAGAATGTGATCTACCAGTTCGCGCACCAGTAAAAAGGATGACGTTTGCATCAGCGCGGAGACGGCCAGCGCCCCGACTGCGCCGAAATAGTATTTTCGGAAACCGTGCACAATGCGCCAGAACCCTAGCATCGGGCGCGTGGACAGGCTCCGCCGCAAGTCGTACTGAAAGGCTTGCTCTGGAACGGTCAAGCGTGACCTCCGATAGACGATGAAGGCTGCCCGTCAATAAAGATGGCAGCCGGAAACAGGACGCGACTAGATAAGATATGGAATTAGGACGAAGGTTTAGAGATGAAAGTCCAACAGCGAAATCATACGACCAGCCTTTCCTCGGAGTCAACGGTCTAGCGGTGCGCGGTGGTCTTGTGCTACCGGACATGCGGGTATCACAAGAGGTCAGATGAGATCATATCAGACCATTGTGGATTATGGCAAGTGCTTATTTCAATAATTATTTCTCCGAAGTGGTCTAAACACTTGTTCTAATATTACAGAATAGATGAAGATGATTTGTGTGTCAAGCAGGCCGGGAGCGAGATGGAAGATGAAGCTGCGGCGGGTTATACTCACGCCATGAACACTTTCCACACCTTACCCACCCTGAT
>CAIVEA010000954.1 GCA_903904765.1 uncultured Chloroflexota bacterium | reverse complement strand
GCGAAGCAGGTCACGATCACCAACGGCACCTATGTGGCGGCGGTGACGCGGGGGATGCCGGTTGACCGGACACTGATTCCGGCGCTGCTGCAAACGCCTGCGGCCTATATCGGCTTGATCGGTAGCCGCCGCCGGTGGGCGCTTACGGTGAAGACCCTGCAAGAGGAACACGGCCTGAGTAGGGCCGATTTGCAGCGGATTCATGCGCCGATTGGCTTGGAATTGAACGCCGAAACCCCGCATGAGATTGCCTTGAGCATTCTGGCAGAAATCACCATGCTGCGGCGCGGTGGAGATGGCCGTTCGATGAAGGCCGAATAGAAAGTCTGACCTATAAAGTAAAGGGTGTTTGCTAGAGGTTCAGGTGTGAAGATTTTATGTGTCAGCGATACGGTGATGCCGCAGTTGGAAAGTGCTGTGAACCTGCGGCGGCAGTATCATGATGTGGATTTACTGTTAAGCTGTGGCGATTTGCCATCGGTCTATTTGGAATTTATCAGTTCGGTGCTGAATGTGCCATTGTTCTATGTGTGTGGCAATCATGACGAGGGCTATAAAGATCACCCCCCCGGCGGTGAAGACTTGCACGGGCGACTGGTGGAATTTAACGGTGTATCCTTCTACGGGTTGCAAGGGTCAATCCGCTACAACGATGCACCGTTGCAATACACCGAAGGCGAGATGAACCGTATGGTGATGGGCGCTGCGTTGCGTCTGCGCTACCGCCGGATGCGACGCGGCTTCGGCGTGGATGTGCTGGTAACGCATTCACCTGCCCGCAACATCCACGATGCCGAAGATGCCCCTCACCGGGGATTCAAATCGCTACGGCGCTTCATGGACTGGTATCATCCCCGCTATATGGTGCATGGTCATGTGCATACTTACGACCGGCGCACGGTGACGCAGACCACTTACGCAGAAACGAAAGTGATTAACATTAATCCTATACTGGTGATGAACCTCGATCCTGTCCCCTGAAGCACCTGTCCACCCTTGTTTGTGCGCTCGGTCAGGTGTGCTAGACTGGATGCAAGATTGAGCCGTATCAGAGAAAGACGCGAGGCATGTGGAGCCATTATTACAGCGTCAGCCGTTTGAGCGAGGCGCTTGAATTACTTGCACAGTATCAAAGCCGCGCTCGCATTGTGGCGGGCGGGACGGATTTGTTGCTGGAAATTGAACGTGGACAGCGCAAAGATGTGGATGTGCTGATTGACATCAGCCGTGTGCCGGGGCTGGATGGCATCCGCCTGCATGGGGATGAAATTCACCTCGGCGCATTGGTGACGCATAATCAGGTGGTGGATAACGAAGTGACGGTGGCGCGGGCCTTGCCGCTGGCGCAAGCCTGCTGGGAAGTGGGTGCGCCGCAAATCCGCAACCGGGCGACGGTGGCGGGCAACCTGATTACCGCCTCGCCTGCCAATGACACTATCACGCCGCTGATGGCGTTGGGTGCTTCGGTACGGTTGTCGTCTCTTGAAGGCGAACGTAGTGTGCCGTTGAGCGCGTTCTACACGGGTGTGCGCCGCACAGTGATGCGCCCGGACGAAGTGTTGACCGGAATTACATTTCCGGCGCTGGCCGCCAACGAACGCGGCATGTTTATCAAGCTAGGGCTGCGGCAAGCACAGGCCATCTCGGTCATCAATGTGGCTGTGGTACTGGCATTTGACAGCGACCTTGTGACGCGAGCTGCAATCACACTGGGGAGCGTTGCCCCGACGATTATCCATGCCGCAACAGCGGAACAGGCGTTGATCGGTAAGGCGCTCACTTCGGAGCGAATTGCGAACGCGGCACGGTTGGCGGCTGCGGCTCCATCCCCGATTGACGACATTCGCGGAACCGCTGCTTATCGTGTGGAGATGGTGCGCGTACTGGTGGCGCGGGCGCTGCGGGCGCTGGCGGCAGGCAATGAACGCGCCGGATGGCCTGAGCATCCGGTGATGCTATCAGGAGATGGCAAACAGTCGCTATCACAGCAAGTCGAGCATGTGGCGGGTACGCCGATTGTGACCACCGTGAACGGGCAGCAGCGAGAACTGGCTACCGGACAGGATAAGACCCTGCTGCGCTTGCTGCGCGAAGACGTGGGACTGCCGGGTACGAAAGAGGGCTGTGCCGAGGGCGAGTGCGGAGCATGTACTGTGTATCTGGATGGCGCGGCGGTTATGTCGTGCATGGTTCCCGCGCCACGAGCGCATGGCGCACATATCACGACGGTGGAAGGGCTGGCGCAAGACGGGAAACTGCATCCGATCCAGAAAGCCTTCGTGCAGGAAGCTGCTGTCCAGTGCGGCTATTGCACGCCGGGTTTCTTGATGGCGGGCGCGAAACTGCTGGAAGAATGCCCGCAGCCCACGCACGAACAGATTAAACAGAGCATCACTGGCAACCTGTGCCGCTGCACGGGTTATTACAACATCGTTCACGCCTTTGAACAGGCCAGCCAACAACAGGCAGAGGGAGAATCATCATGACATTTCGTGAGAAGAAGACCAAGCGTAAGGGGCAGTCCTACTGGCCGGTCATTGGTTTGGTTCTGGCGTTGGCGTTGGGTGTGATTTCATGGGCGATTGCGCCGTCCGCGTTCGATTGGTTGGGGACGTGGTTGAAGGGCTTCCCGCCTGCGGGTGTGCCTCGCCCCACATTGGAATTGCTCATCACGGTGGTACTTTTCGTAGTACTCGGTCTGTTGGCCTCGTTGCTGGTGGCGCTGGCGATGCCCAAGAAACTGAGCGCGGTTAATGAGAAGCAACTGGCTGAAGAACGCGCACAGATGATTGAGGAGAAGCGGTTGCGCCGCTTGCGCCAGAAGCAGATGAATAAGGATCGCAACCGCCAGTAGGTGCGGTTCAAGACATGGGTTGAGTAACGAAAAGGCAGCGTATGGATCGCACAGTACCCAAGACCGGCAGTGAAGAAATTCAACTGTATATGCGGACGTATTATTCGCTGCTGCGCTCCAGCCATCCGTTTCAGATCGAAACGCTGGCGGAAAGCCATGCAGCCGTCGAGTCGTCGCTGCATGTCAAAGCACGCAGCCTCGAACCGGATATTTCCGCATTGGTGTATACCAGTTTGCGGTTGCCGGAATGTATCGTTGAAACCGAACTGGTGCTGATCGGGCAGATTGAGCGTTCGTTCACACAGGCTGGCTATACGGATGTGGGAACATGGGCGCGTGTGTATTCGCCCGGTCGCCGCCGTCGTTTGCAGTTCAATGGCAAGGAAACGTTGGCGGTTTTCGTCGCCAGCCGTTCGGATATTGATGATTTGGTGCCGACTCTGACGGCATACCAGATGGAGTGGAATAAGCT
>CAIVEA010000953.1 GCA_903904765.1 uncultured Chloroflexota bacterium | reverse complement strand
GCTGGCGACCTTCGCGCTGTATCGTGGTCTGGCGGAAGGCATCAGTCAGGCGCGTTCGGTGCGCGGTTATCCCGACTGGTTCTTTGAGCTAGGGCAGAAGAATTTCATGAATCAGACCGGCGGTGTGCCGAATCAGCTCATCATCGTGGCGATTGCGGTGGTGATCGTGGCGATCATTCTGGCACGCACCCCCTTCGGGCGCGGCCTGTACGCCATCGGTAACAACGAGCTAGGCGCACGTTTTTCGGGCATTCCTGTCGCGCTGTACAAACTCGCCATCTACACTTTCTCTGGTTTCATGTCCGGTATAGCGGCGTGGGTGTATGTTTCCCGCGTCAGTACCACCCGTTCAGATATGGGTACGGGGCTGGAACTGGATGCGATTGCAGCAGTGGTGATCGGTGGCACGAGTATTTTCGGCGGCAGCGGCTCGATTGTCGGCACGGTGATCGGCCTAGTCCTCATCCAACTCCTGAAGAACGGGTTGGCGTTGAGTGGTGTCAAAGGCGACTCGACGACGATTGTGGTGGGTCTGGTACTCATTCTCGCCATTTTGTTGAACAACTTCATCCAGAGTCCGCCGGAGTGGTTCAAACGTCGTTTTGCAAGTTCACAATCGGGTGTATAACCATTTGAAGGAGGTGATGTACTATCCGTTAATGTCTGTGTGTAGCGAATATGTAACACGTCTCGCGTTCAATTTTGAGGAGCAAATCTAGGAACATGGCTAAGAAACTGTTCGCACTCGTTTTGGTTGTTCTGCTTCTGGGCGTGGTCAGCGTGGCCGCTGCTCAGGAAACCCGTTGGGACGGCGCCGATGATCTGCCCGTCAATCCGCTGGAATGCGGCAGTGGCGACGCTGCCCCGGCTGATGCCGCCGCTACCGAAGCCCCCGAAGCCCCCGCTTATGATGGCGGCGCGGCTGTGAACGCTCCTGATCTGGCTGGCAAGGAAATCACCGTTGTTGATATTCCGAAACTGGTCGGCATCGGCTACTTCAATGCTACCGCTCAGGGCACGCAGGAAGCTGCCGCCGAACTGGGCAACGTGAAGGTCATCAATGACGGCCCGACCGAAGCGAACATTGACGATCAGATCACCTTCATTGACAACTACATTACTCAGGGCGTGAACGGCGTTCTGTTCGCCGCCAATGACCCGGTTGCGATTGCCCCGGTTCTCCAGAAGGCTCTGGAAGCTGGTATCCATGTCGTGGGTTACGATGCCAACGCGCAGCCGGATGCCCGTGAATGGTTCGTCAATCAGGCCGAATTCAATGGCATCGCCAAGGCCCTCATTGATAGCCTCGTGGCCGAAAAGGGCGACAGCGCCGCTTTCGGTATCGTCACCAGCACCTTCACCACCCCGAACCAGTCGCGCTGGATTTCGGAAATGTGGGCGTATGCCGGCAAGTGCTACCCCAACCTGAAGTGGCTCGAGACCGTGGAAGCTCAGGAAGACTCGAAGCTGTCCTTCGATCAGGCCAACACCCTGCTGAACAAGTATGGTGACGAAATTCAGGGTCTGTTCGGTATGACCAGCGTGGCGACCCCGAACTCGGCGGACGCTGTTACGCAGGCGGGACTGTGCGGTAAGGTTGCGGTCATCGGTCTGGCGACCCCGAACCCGATGAAGCCCTTCGTTGAATCGGACTGCGTGAAGTCGGTCGTGCTGTGGAACCCGGTTGATCTGGGCTACGCCGCCGTGTACGTCATGCGCGCCGTTGTGGATGGCACCTTCAAGCCGGGCGACACCGAAGTGTCGGCTGGCCGTCTGGGCATGCTCAAGGTCGTCAATGGCAGCGAAGTTCTGCTTGGCCCGGCCTTCGTGTTCAACAAGGAAAACATCGGCGGCTTCGACTTCTAGTCGTTGTTGTCCTCACTCGTCCGTCAGCATCTGACGGATGAAAACAGGCGGGGGGCTTCTGGCTCCCCGCCTTCTCTAAAAATACCCTCAATTATTTTTATTCACCGGACTGCTTTTAACCCCCGATGCCCGTTTGTCACCTTGCTCCTGCGCTGCGCTGGTGAGAGGGATGTGCGGCGCTGTTCTGAACACGAATAGGAGACTCCTGATGGACGAAACGCTCAAGCCGCTTCTGGACATGACCCGCGAATTAGGCCGCCCGGAAAACGATTATGTGATTATTGGCGAGGGCAACACCTCGCGCCGCGTGAGTGACGAAGTATTCTGGATTAAGGCCAGCGGTCAGGGCATGCGCGACATCAGCCCGGAAGGGTTCGTGGCGGTGCGCTTCGCCCCGATTCTGGAGATGCTGGAACACTCGCCCGGCGATCTGGCGGCGCAGAAGGCCGCGATGAACGCCGCCAAAGCCGACCCCGAATCGAAAGCCACGCCTTCGGTGGAAGTCACCTTCCACGCGATGGTTCTGAACGAGTGCGGCGTGGACTACATCGGTCACACGCATCCTGCCGCCGTCAACCAGATTTTGTGCAGCGCCCGCGCCCGCGATTTTGCCGAAAACCGCATGTTCCCGGATGAAGTGGTGCTGTGTGGGCCGCAGTCGGTGTTTGTGCCGTATGTTGACCCCGGCCTACCGCTGGCGCTGGCAATCCGCGAACGGGTGTGGCGTTATATGGATGAGCAGGGCGAAGCGCCGAAGGTCATCCTGATGCAGAATCACGGCTTTATCGCGCTGGGCAAGACCCCGACGGAAGTGCTGAACATCACCGCGATGGGTGTGAAGGCGGCGCGGATTTTCATCGGCGCAAGCAGCATCGGTGGGCCGGTGTTCATGAGCCGCGAAGATGTGAAGCACATCTACAAGCGGCCTGACGAAATTTACCGCCGCAAGATGTTCGCCGCTGGCAATTAAGGCGGGGAAAAAGCCCTCACCCTAAATCCCTCTCCCTCAGGGAGAGGGACTTCAGAATCCTGTCCCCCCTCGTGCTCACTTCACCATGAGGAAGAAGAGTGGGGGACG
>CAIVEA010000952.1 GCA_903904765.1 uncultured Chloroflexota bacterium | reverse complement strand
TGTGATTCCGAAAAAAGGCATGTGCGAGTATACTTTGTTGCAGAATACAAACACGGGCGTAATTTGCAGGACGCAAAGGAATTATTATGGCTCGAATTTTGATCTTCGGAACTGCCGCTGCCGTTTCGGATGCCAACCACGAGAACACACACTTCGCGCTGCTGGGCGATCACGGGCCGATTCTGGTAGACTGTGGCTCTAATCCGATGGGCAAATTCCAGTTCGAGGGGGTGGATGACGGGTCGCTACAGGATGTCATCCTCACCCACTTCCACCCGGATCACGTCAGCGGCGTGCCGAACATGCTCATGCACATGTGGTTGTTGGGGCGGCAGTCTCCGGTGCGCTTTTACGGATTGCACCATTGCATGAACCGCATGGAAGATATGATGGTAGGCTTCTCGTGGCAGGAATGGCCGAACTTTTTCCCGGTCACGTTCCATCGCGTCAGCGAACGATTCGCCGCGCCCGTGCTGGAAAATGAGGACTTCAAAATCACGGCATGGCCGGTGCAGCACTTCATCCCTACTATTGGCCTGCGCGTCGAAAATAAACAGAACGGCAAAATTCTGGCCTACACCTGCGACACCAACCCTACACCTTCGCTAGATGAACTATGCAAAGATGCGGACATTCTCATCCACGAGGCAGCCGGCGCAGGATTCGGTCACAGCAGTGCCAAACAAGCGGGTGAAACCGCCACCCGCGTGGGCGCAAAATCACTGTATCTCATCCATTACTGGGTATGGAATACGGACCCCACCCCGCTGGTGGAGGAAGCCCGCCAGACGTATGACGGGCCAATCACGCTCTGTCAGGATTTTGATGTGTTCGAATTCTAACCATCAATCGCTCAGATTATTCTTAGCCGCCGACTTTTTCGTGCCGCCATCCGCACCAGAATCACTCAGCGGTTTGACAGTGGCATGCAAAAACTGAAAATCATCACGCGGGGGAATGATCTCATGCACTTCCATGACGCGGAATTTGACGCGCCCGATTTGCACCACGTCACCCGGCTCCGGGCGTTCGTACTCGTTCTTGATGCCGCCGGGATAATCGCCCCCGATGACCACATAGCTCACTTTGTAAATCATGGGCATCCCCCGTTCAATTGCTCGTCGGACCGAGATTCTTAACGCGCAGTTTGAAGCTCAAGTCCAACGCCATATTGCGCATCAAAATGAAACCGATGGCGGTATCCTGCTGGCACAGCCCCATCAAATCCGCGTTGGTGATTGAGTAGACTTCGGTATCATCCGCCACCGAAATGACTGTAGCGGAGCGCGTCCCTTGGTCGAGCAACGCCATCTCGCCGAAAAGCTGGCCTGTCCCCAGATACAGCGGCGGCGCACCAGCTTGATCGAAATGGATTTCCACCTGACCGGACACGATCACATACAAGCGATCGCCTACACTGCCCTGATGGAAGATTTCCTCATCAGTGGCGTAGGACTGCCGCTGCCCCAGAGCCGCCAAACGCTCGAATTGAGAGGCGCTCAAACCCTGAAACAACTCTATTGCCCGGAGTATCTGTACGAGTTCCATAGAACTGATCCTTCAGTTGATTTCGCCCTTTGTTTAGATTCTACTCCAAATCGGCCTGATCGCGCTATGCGATTCGCAAAGATTCCGATGGAAAGTATACGTTCCGTCTAATAGTCTTCTTATGCGGGATCGGTACTCTATACAGTATGCGCTGCTGTCGCAGATCGTTTCGCGCAAACCTGATGGCACGCAGATGGCAAAATCCTTGTAGAGTCTGTAGATATAACCCGCAAGTGGGGACTTATGATCCGCAACACGAACCGTACATTTGCGCCGCCCACCGATGTGATCGAACTACCTGATAAATTGTTGGTTCTGGTCGAATTGGCTGGCATCAGCGTGGCTGATCTCAATATCACGCTCAGCAGGCAGCATCTGGTCATCAGTGGGGTGCGAGCACGCCCCCAGCATGACAACCCGGCCTATCATCAGGTCGAAATCAGTTTCGGCTCATTCCGGGTCGAACTGACGCTGCCCTGGATGGTCGAACCCGATCAAGTCACGGCCAATTATGACGGCGGGTTCTTGCAAGTCGAACTGCCCCGCCGCGCACCCAAACAAATCACGATCGTTGAGACGTAATTCGCAGCACCGACGAAGGACTGATACCACATGACTCCGAAGCGAGTACAAGCAGTAGATGCGGTGCAGGCCGCCGAGCCAGCATCCACCAAGCAAGAAGTCGGGGTGGTCATCCAAGACACCCCGCAGGCAGAGGACGAGCAAAAGAAGGCCGAACAGCCGGAAATTCCTGCCGAACTGCCCATCCTGCCTTTGCGCGGGCTGGTGGTTTACCCCCTGACCGCCATCCCCCTCACCGTCGGTCAACCGCGCAGCATCAAGCTGGTGGATGATGTGGTGGCGGGTGATCGGCTGATCGCGCTGGTGGCCGCCAAAGACCCGAATATGGAAACACCCGGCCCGGACGACATTTACCGGGTGGGGACGTTGGCTTCTATTCACCGCCTGTTCCGCGCACCGGATGGCACGATTCGCCTGCTCGTGCAAGGTTTGGCACGCATCCGCATCAGCGAATTCACGCAGTCCGAGCCATATCTGCGCGGGCGCATCGTGGCAGAGCGCGAGAAGACTGACGAATCGCTGGAAATCGAGGCGCTGGTGCGAAATGTGGTGGATCAGTTCACGCATCTGGCGGAACTCGTCCCCAGCATCCCCGGCGAACTGATCTCGTCGGCGCTGAATGTGGATGACCCGCTGCAACTGGTGTACGCCATCTCCACCTACATTCGCATCGCGCTGGAAGACGCGCAGGAAATTCTGGAGCTGGACAGCACCGAAGCCAAACTACGCCGTCTGATGGGCATCCTCACCAAAGAACTGGAAGTGCTGGAACTGGGGCGCAAAATCCAGACCGAAGCACAGTCCGAAATGGAAAAGGTACAGCGCGAATACTTCCTGCGCGAGCAATTAAAAGCCATTCAGCGCGAACTGGGCGAATCGGACGAACAGACCGTCGAGGTCGAGGAGTTCCGCAAGAAAATCGCCGAGTCTGGCATGACGGACGAAGCGCGTAAGGAAGCCGAGCGCGAGCTGGATCGCCTGAGCAAATTGCCCACCGCCGCCGCCGAATACGGGGTCATCCGCACCTATCTGGACTGGCTGACCAGCATGCCATGGGCGAAAACCACCGAGGATAATCTGGATATCGCCCACGCCCGTGAAGTGCTGGACGAAGACCATTACGGGCTGAAGGACATCAAAGAGCGCATCCTCGAATTTCTGGCTGTCCGCAAGTTGCGTGGCGAACGTGCCGAAGAACTGGGCGAACACGAGTCCGAATCCGGCTACACCATCCGGCGCGAACGGAGCGGCGCAATCCTGTGCTTCGTCGGGCCGCCCGGCGTGGGCAAAACTTCGCTCGGTGCGTCCATTGCACGCGCAATGGGACGCAAATTCATGCGAATGAGCCTCGGCGGTGTGCGGGATGAGGCTGAAATTCGCGGTTTCCGCCGCACCTATATCGGCGCGATGCCCGGGCGCATGATTCAGACCATACGCCGCGCCGAAACGCGCAATCCGGTCATCATGCTGGACGAAGTGGACAAACTGGGACGCGACTTCCGGGGCGATCCTGCTTCGGCGCTGCTAGAGGTGCTAGACCCAGAACAGAACAACGAGTTCCGCGACCATTATATGGATGTGGCTTACGACCTGAGCGAGGTGTTCTTCATCACCACCGCCAACGAGCTAGAGCCGATCCCGGGGCCGCTGCGTGACCGCATGGAGATCATCCACCTCAGCGGCTACACCGAACACGAAAAGACCGCAATTGCCGAACAATATCTGGTTCCGCGCCAGATTCGTGAGAACGGCCTGCGGAAAGACGAGATCAACTTCGACCATGAGGCGCTGCTCGCCATCGTGCGCGATTACACCCGCGAGGCAGGTGTGCGTACCCTCGAACGGGAGATTGGTCGCGCTGCCCGCAAGGTGGTCACGCGAATCGCGGAAGGAAAGACCACGACGGTACAGGTGGATGAAACCGTTGTGCGCGATCTGCTGGGCAACCCGCGCTACGGCTACCGCGAGGAGATCGAGGAACGCACTGATCTGCCGGGCGTGGCAACCGGACTGGCATGGACACCTGTGGGCGGTGATGTTCTATTCGTGGAAGCAGCGCGGATGCCGGGAGGCAAAGGCTTTCAGTACACCGGACAGTTGGGCGAAGTGATGCAGGAAAGCGCCCGCACCGCACTGAGCTACATTCGCTCCAAAGCCGAGGAGTTCGGGGTCGAACCCGGTTTCTTCGAGAGGAACGACATCCACCTGCATGTTCCGTCGGGCGCTGTGCCAAAGGATGGCCCCTCGGCGGGTGTGACGATGGCGGCGGCGCTGGCCTCCATGCTCACAGGCCGCCCCACGCGCAGCAACGTCGCCATGACGGGCGAAATCACGCTGCGCGGGCAAGTGCTGCCCGTCGGTGGCATCAAGGATAAAGTGCTGGCGGCGCATCGCTTCGGCGTGGATACGGTCATCATTCCGGCTAAAAACGAGAATGACCTCGACGACCTGCCGGATGATGTGCGCTCCGAACTCAAGTTCGTCCTCGCGGAGAGCGTGGAGGATGTGCTAAAAGCGGCGCTCGCGCCCGTAGCGGGCAGCGGCAACAAAAATGGGCGCAAGAAGAAAAAATAGTGTATAGTGTGAGAGGGTGCAACAATGCACCCTCTTCGTTAACAGGTGCAGATTTGCCGCCGTTCAGAAAGAGAGCGCATGCTTTGGCTAAAGTCATGGTTGTGGATGATGACCGTAACACGGTGAAGCTGCTCCAGACCCTACTGGAATTGGATGGCTTCGATGTATCCATCGCGCCGCGTGGCGCAGATGTAATTCCCAATGCCGAAAAAGTTCACCCGGACATCTTCTTGATGGATTACCATCTGTCGGATATGGACGGCGTGGATGTGATCCGGGAACTGCGTAAGCATCCCGATTTCGCCAAAACCCCCATCGTGATGACTTCGGGCTTGGATGTGGGCGACGAAGCATTAGCGGCGGGAGCGAACAAGTTCATCGTCAAACCGTTTGAACCCGGCGACCTACCTACCATTTTCAATAGTCTGATCGCGCAGAGCTAACCAACAATCAGCAAGCTTCTATGGATTCACTGTTGCAGCCATTCATTCGCGGGGGAATGAACCATGTCGCCCCGTAAAAAGACACGGACGCACTGGTATCGGATGGATTTGCACCTCCACACGCCAGCCTCCTCCGACTATCAGGAAGCCGACATTAGTTATCTCGACATTCTGCACAAAGCGGAATATCGCGGCTTGGACATCATCGCCTTCACCGACCACAACACGGTGAACGGCTATGCAGCCATGCTGCGCGAGATCGAGCAGTTGTCGTTCCTTGAAGCGTTAAACCGCGCCAAACCCGACGAACTGAAGCGCCTTAACGAATACCGTCGCTTGCTGGATAAAATCCTCGTGCTGCCCGGTTTCGAGTTCACCGCCACCTTTGGCTTTCACATTCTGGGGCTATTTGCGCCCAGCACACCTATTCGCCAGATCGAACATTTGCTGCTCAGTCTGAATGTGCCAGCCGGCGCGTTGGATGCGGGCAGTTCAGAAGTGGGCGCGTCCTCCGATGTGTTGAGCGCCTACCAGACCATCACCGAAGCTGGCGGGATTTGCGTCGCCGCCCACGCTAACAGCACGCATGGAGTCGCCATGCGCGGCTTCGACTTCGGCGGGCAGACCAAAATCGCCTATACGCAAGATCGCTACCTACATGCTCTCGAAGTGACCGATCTAGGCCGCAAGAGCCGCGACAGCACTGAACGTTTCTTCAACGGGACGAAGTTCGGCTACACGCGCCGCATGCGTTGTATTCAAGGGTCGGACGCACACCGCCTAAACGCGCAGGCCGAAAAAGGCGACAAAGCCAGCAAAAACGCCAATCTGGGCGTGGGTGATCGCGTGACCGAAGTCATGTTGCCGGAGCGCACGTTCGAGGCGCTGCTGGAGATGTTTCAGGGGACGGATTTTTCGCGCACCCGCGCCTATAACCCCACTCGCCAGCCGGTAGACTATGTGCAAGCCGCCCGCGAAGAAGGCCCCAGCCTGATTCAAGCCTTCCACGAAACGCTCACCGCGCACGGCGGACGGCTGAACACCATCGTTGCAGATGTGTGTGCCTTCGCCAACACCAACGGCGGCACGGTGTATATCGGAGCCAGCCCGGATGCGAAGAAGATGGCTGAAGGGGTGGAAAACTCCAGCGAGACGGTAGATTTCCTCCAGCGCGAGATCGAACGCCTGATTACGCCATCGCTGGCTGTGGAAATTGACACGCTCGAATCGCAGGGGAAAAGTATCGTTCGGTTGCAAGTACCTTCCGGCGAAGCCCGCCCCTACGCGATTGAGGACAACAAGATTTACGTGCGCGACGAGGCCGAAACCAGCCTCGCCGTGCGGGATGAAATCGTTAGCCTCGTCAAACAGGGGTTGAAGCTACAAGAGGAGGCCACGCCGCCCCCGCCCCCGCCTGCACCCGCGCCTACGCGCCGCAACCGCCGCACCACGACCACTGTGCCAGTGGTCGAGATACAAAACGAACCGCCGCCGGAAGAAGTCAGCAACTCGATTGAATCGCCCACATCCGGCGTGGAAATTATCTCAGTGGAACAGCGCGGCGAAGAACGCTATTACACCATGCGCGACCTACGCAACGGCAACATCGTCAACAACGTCACCCGCGCCTCGGCACGCAAGCTGTGGCACTATGCCATTAAGCAGCGCGAGGGTAACCCGGTACGCCCCGAAAAAGTGCAGTGGCAGGGGGATATTGGCCTGTGGGTGCGCTACCAGCGGCAGGGCGAAACCCGCTACGATCTGGTGCAGCGCGACGGACAGACTGTGCGCGTGTACTACGGCGTGACCGATGCCGGTATGGGCGGTCAGTGGCAAATGTTCCTCACGCCCGAAGAAGAATAGCGCCCCTCACACCGACAATGTGCTATCGTGCGGAATAACATAGCGACTGCGAAACCATGCGTCTGTGACTGACCACGGTTCGCCTGCGATTCCCACGCATAGCCACGCCCCCACCGGAGCGAGCGACGGATGCGAGCTTTCGATGCTCTGCACATAGGTATCCTCGCGCAGATGCTTCGCCCACACCCCCGCGATCTTGTAATACGGCTTGCAGCCCATCGTGAGCAGATGCGCCTGCGTTGTGCTAGGCTTCCATGCCGGATCATCCCACACAAGATAGGTCTTTTCAAAAATGTGCGGCTCGATCGGGCGCGGTTCATACTCATGAAGATGCTGCCGCAGTTCCGTCCCCGCCACATAAGCGATATAGAATCCCGCATGGGCAGTGATCGTATCGTAAGGCGTTTTGATGATGAGGGGCGCTTCGGCGGCGGGCAACACACGCACCAGCGTCACCTGCTTGATCGGCTTGTAATAGGCAAACC
>CAIVEA010000951.1 GCA_903904765.1 uncultured Chloroflexota bacterium | reverse complement strand
TAGGCTAAATGCTTGATGTTACCGTCTGCATCCAGCAACCAGACGGCGATCACATACGTTAGCACCACATCCAACCCGTACAGCAGTAGCACGCCCACGCTGAACATCAGGCCGATGAGAATCAGGTAGGCTACATCGGTGGTTTGGGCAGGGTTAGGAACGATGACAGGTAACAGGGGACTGGTCAACAGGAAGATGGCGCTAAGAACCGCGCCACCCAGTACGATGAACGCCGCCTGCCATACAGGATGCGTTGGATAGGTGTAAGTAGTCGGCTGTTGTGCTGGTGAGGTGGAAACAGGGATGGAGGTATGTTGATGGTGGTGAATCATTCGGCTGGTCATGAGTGCCTCCTTGCTGACCGTGATGGTCATACTGACAGCCGGAGTGCTTCTGCTAACCCACCTTATCTTTAAGTATATGATTGTTTTTGAGAAAAATCACTCCAAGCGATATACGACTTGTGGAGCTATCGCACCCTGTGCGGGGGCGTGGCTCACCACTGAACATTCGCCAGCACTATGTACATGGTGACCAGAGCCAGCCCGATTACCCCCGCTACTTTTGAGAAGCCGATGCCGACCGCGTACCGTTCACGCAGTTCGAGCGTCTCGCGGACGGCGCTGATGTACATGCCGATCAGTGCTACAGGTAGGATGATGAACAGCTCGCCAATTCCGGTCCACAAGTTTCCTCCGCCTTCATGGGCGCTGAGGCACAATACCCCGATGCCACCGATGAGAATCAGGGCGCTTGGCAGGGCGGAACGATAGGCCAAATGCTCGATTTTACCGATTCCATACAGCAGTCGGGTTGCCACCCAGTAGGTTATTCCCACATCCAACCAGAACAGCAGCAGTACGCCCGCGCTGAAAATCGCAGCGGGCAATAGTAGGTCGGTGAAGGCAGGCTCCGGGCGAGAACTGGGAGCGAAAATGCTCAACAGTGGGCTGGTGAAGATGAATACGATGCTGAGAATGGCACAGCCCAGCAGGATGAGTGTTGCGTATAGAGCCGGACGGGATGGATACGGGTAGACGATCGGGTATCGCACGGCGGGTGGGATGAGAGTGGGTCGTTTGTGACGGGTGGCGGTTCGGCTGGTCATGAGTGCCTCCTCGCTGACCATGACGGTCATATTGACAGCCGGAGTGCTTTGGACAACCTACCTTATCTCTGAGTATATGAGAATTTTGGAGAAAATAGAGTTTTACGAGTGAAAACCCCCTAAAAAGTGGGGGTTATCCCGCTGACACCACCGGAACCTGTATCTCCATAACCCCTTCGCGGCGGGCCGCCGAGCGCGGCGGACGCAGATAGTATTCGCGGGTCGCGCCGGTCACGCGGTAGCCGTTGGCGACAATCCACGCGCCGAGCGCCAGATGCACCTGTTTGACCGCCGCGAAATCGTCATAGCTGCCCTGATAGACCGCATACGCCACCGTCACAGCGGGTAGGTCGGTCAGTTGTGTGCCGCGCATCAGGTATAGCTCCTGACGGGGCGGCTGCACGGCGTAGGCCATCTCCACATCCAGCCCGTCCTCGTCGGCGGCATGGTACAGCGCCAGCGAAACCCCGTCCGAACGGAGCGTGCCAGCGGCCAGCGGCGCATAGGCCATCTGATTGAGCGCGATACACCGTTCGCGGATGCGGCGGGAGTCGCGCACCCGTTCGCGTGCGCCCACGATGGTGATTGCGTCCACTGTCTTGAGTTGGAAGGTGTGGTCTGGCATGATTTGTTCCTTTATAAATGCGCGGCTATTATATCCGGTCAAGAGCAATCCCATTTATCAGTATTGCATCAGAATCGCCTGTATCTGATTGACCCCTTCCGAACCCCGCCATACAATTAGAATTAGAAACATAACCGATTACAATAGCCTCACTGCCATCGTTGCGGGAGGTTGGGACACGTATGGCGAAGAAGAAAGACTACTATCAAACGCTGGGCGTGGAAAAGACCGCCGACGCAAAAGAGATCAAACAGGCGTACCGTCGTCTGGCGAAAAGATATCATCCTGACGCGAACCCCGATAAGAACGCCGAAGCCCGTTTCAAGGAGATCAACGAAGC
>CAIVEA010000950.1 GCA_903904765.1 uncultured Chloroflexota bacterium | reverse complement strand
GTCAGCCTCGGCCAGAGCAAGGCCGCCGACCTCGTTCCCGCTGCCAATGACGAAATCAACGCTCTGTTCCAGTAAGCCTTAGGGCTTTCGGGTGGCCTTCTCCCAAACGGGGGAAGGCCGCTCTGTGCGTTTCATTTAGTAACTTCATTTGGTCTGCGCTTCGGTCTGCGCTGGATGAATGCGGTTGTCCCCGTGTTTAATAGATTGAACCCCTTACCCATGATGCCCTTTTTTCGTGCTGCGGTTGGCAGTCTCAGTCGTGTGTTGCTACAAGGGGTCGCTCTTGTGAGTATGGCTGTCGTGCTGCTGCAAGGGCAGGTGCATCTCAACGCATCACCCGCATGCAGTGATCGCTTCATCGCCCACGATCTGCCGCATACCACCACCAGCATGGGCGGACGGGTGCGCTTCTACCAGAGCAATGGCTCCGGCCTTGCGATCAACGATCTGAATAACGATGGTTTGCTGGATGTCGTTCTGGGCGACCTGACGGGCGCGAGTACGATTTTATGGAATCAAGGTGGCTTGCGCTTTCGCACCCAGCCGATCTCCCCCACCGGGCGAACCCGTGCGGTGCAGATTGTGGATGTGGACGGCGATGGTTGGCAGGACATCGTGATGACCACGCAGTTAGCCACGCCGCTGCTGTGGCACAACGATGGCGACGAAACCTTCACCCGCGTCCCGCTGCGCGGTGTGACCACGCCCGCTTCGGTCATGCAGTGGGCGGACGTGGATGGCGATGGCGACCTCGATCTTGTCACCGCCTCGTATGACACCGAGTTATCGCGGGAGCTAGGCAACACATTCCTGCTCGGTTCGGGCGCAGGTGTGGTGGCTTACGATAATCAGGGCGGCACGTTCGTCCCCACGCGCCTCGCCAAAGAATCGCAGGCGCTGGCGATCTGGTTGTCTGACCTGAACGACGATGGGCAGATGGATTTGTTCATCGGCAACGATTTCAGCTTCCCCGATCAAGCGTGGACACACACCGCGCAGGGCTGGCAGGCAGTAGAACCGTTTGCGGAGACCGCTTTCAGCACCATGAGCTTCGATGTGGGCGATGTGAATAATGATGGACAGGCCGAGTTCTTCGCCGCCGACATGGTTCCCTACGAAGCCGATCCTGCCACGCTGAACGTCTGGCAACCGGTGCTGGATGCGCTGGCGAAGAAGCCGCTGCTGCCCGACAACCGGCAGGTATTCGAGAATGTGCTGCAACAGCGCGACGCATCCGGCGTATATGTCAATCAGGCGGCGGCCTACGGCGTGGCGGCGACGGGCTGGAGCTGGTCGAGCAAGTTTGGCGACCTGAACGGCGACGGCTTTCTCGATCTGTACAGCGTGAACGGCATGGCTGCGTTGGAACTATTCCCCGATCAACCGGGGGCGGAGTTGGTGGAAGCCAACCTCGCCTTTCGTGGGCAGGGTGGGGCGCGTTTCGTCCCCGCGCCGGAATGGGGGCTAGGCAGCCTGCGCGGTGGTCGCGGCATGAGCATGGCTGATCTTGATGGGGATGGCGACCTCGACATTGTGGTCAACAATTTGAATGCTCCGGCACAGCTTTTTGAAAATGATTTATGCGGTGGCGCTTATTTTCAGGTGGATTTGCGTCAATCGGGCGCGCCGAACCCTGCTGGCATCGGCAGCCGGCTGACGCTCATCACCAGCGCCGGAACGTATACCCGCGATGTGCGTTCTGGCAGCGGTTATTTGTCTGGCGACCCGTCGCGGGTGCATTTCGGCTTTCCGGCTGGTACACAGGTACAGCGCCTTGAAGTGCGCTGGTCGGATGGCTTTGTGTCGGTCACTGATGTGTCCGGCGTTCCTGCAATTTTTACTCTCGTTCGTTCATGAAAGGAACAGCATCCATGCCCAAAATCACATTCATCGGTGCAGGCAGTACGGTCTTTGCCAAGAATTTACTGGGCGATATTCTGAGTTTCCCCGAACTGGCAGAAGCCGATATTGCTCTGTTCGACATTGACGAGAATCGCTTGCAGACCTCCTCTGTCGTCGCGCAGCGCGTGGCGGATGCGGTGGGTGCGAAGCCCACGATTACGGCTACCACCAACCGCCGCGAGGCGTTGGAAGGAGCAGATTACGCCATCTGCATGATTCAGGTGGCGGGTTATAAACCGGGTACGGTGGTGGATTTTGAAATCCCCAAGAAATACGGCCTGCGCCAGACCATCGCGGATACGCTGGGTATCGGCGGCATCATGCGCGGCCTGCGTACCATTCCGGTGTTGCTGGATATGTGCCGCGACATGGAAGAAGTTTGCCCGGATGTGACTTTCCTTCAGTATGTGAATCCGATGGCGATGAACTGCTGGGCGATCAGCCGCGCCAGCAAGATCAAGACGGTGGGGCTGTGCCACAGCGTCCAACATACCGCGTGGGAATTGTCGAAGGACATCGGCGTGCCGCTGGAGGAGATCAACTATGTGGTGGGCGGCATCAACCACATGGCCTTCTACCTGAAGTTCGAGCGCAACGGCGAAGACCTGTATCCCGCCATCCGCAAGGTGCTGGAGGAAGGCCGCGCTCCGCAGACCAATCTGGTGCGCTACGAGATGTTCAAGCGCCTCGGCTATTTCGTGACCGAGAGCAGCGAACACTTCAGCGAATACGTGCCGTGGTTCATCAAGCGCGACCGCCCCGACTTGATCGAGGAATTCAATATCCCGCTGGATGAATATATCACCCGCTGCGAGAACCAGATTGCCAACTGGGAGAAGCAGCGTGTGGCGCTGGAAGGCGGCGCGCCGCTGGAAATCCACCGCAGCGTGGAATACGGATCGGGCATCATTCACAGCCTCGAAACCGGCACGCCCCGCGTGGTGTATGGCAACGTACCCAACCATAATCTGATTGACAACCTGCCGCACGGTTGCTGCGTGGAAGTGCCGTGCCTCGTGGACAAAAACGGTTTGCAGCCGATGCACGTCGGGACGTTGCCGCCACATCTGGCTGCGCTGATGCAGACCAATATCAATGTGCAGTCTATGACGGTGGAAGCTGCGCTGACCCAGAAGCGTGAACACATCTATCACGCCGCCATGTTTGACCCGCACACCGCCGCCGAACTCTCGCTCGATCAAATCTGGTCGCTGGTGGATGACCTGATCGAAGCACATGCTGGCTGGCTGCCCGAATACCACTAAGAAACAACACCTCATCCCTATTACTGCTTCTCCCTCTGGATGAAGGGTATAAGATGAAGGCGGAGATGCAAAGGGACACAGCATAGTGCTGTGTCCCTTTTTCCATGAGGGCGGTACGCGGTGTGCTTTTAGAACACGGTTAGAACCCGGTCGTTTCGGGGCGGCGGTAGTGAATAACCCGTTGGAGCGCCTTCAGTTCATACGGCCATTGGTAATATTCCAGGCGGTAGCGCCACCCGCTGAGCATCTGAAGCGCCTTGCGCCATTGTCCCTGTAGGCGCATGTCGGTCACGGTGGGGTAGTAGGCGTTGATGACCGACTCGAAGTTGCGGACGCGGGTGCGTACCGAGTCTTTGAACCACGGTGTACCGGGGTCGCGCCGCATGGAGAATTTCGCCCATTCCGGGCTGGCCCACTCATCGAGCGTTTTGGGGAAGGCAAAACCGAGTTTGGTGGCTTCGTCCAGCAGAATGCTGCCTTCCTGCGGCACAGGCGTATAGATGTACAGCACCAGTTCTGTCGCGGGGTTGATGCGCTTGATCTTGCGAATGAACTGGATGGTCGATTCGATGTCGGCGCGGGGGTCAGGCGGGTTGCCCATCACGAACGACAGCTCCGGCACGATGCCGTAGTGTTTCATACGTTCCACCAGCGCCAGCGTGACCTCGGTGCCGGATTTGCCGCCCTTGTTCATGCGCTTGAGCGTTTCGTCGTCGCCACTTTCCGCGCCCATAAAGATCATCTTCGCGCCGCTGCGCTGCATCTTCGCCCATGTGTCATCGCTGTAGCTCATCAGCGTATCCACGCGCCCCAGCCCCCACCACTGAATCCCTTTGCCGGTGATGCGCTCGGAAAATTCGGCGGTGCGGTCTTCTTTGACGAAGAAATCCATATCGTGAAATTCGAGGCCGTTGATCTGCCATTTGTCTTGCATGTGGGTGACGATGTTGGCGACTCGTTCGGCGCTTTCCGGCAACCAGCGGCGGTTTGCCAGCGCCACCACCGCGCAGAAGTTGCAGGCGAACGGACAGCCGAAACTGGTGTTGTGGTTCAGGACGCGACTGCCGAGATAGGTATTGCCCACGTAGCGGCTGACATCGAGGCGGTCATAGGGCATGAGGGGCAGGTTGTCCATCGGCACATTGGGCGCACGCGGGTTGACGCGCACCGCACCCTGTTCGGCATAGGCCAGCGAGGGAATATCGGTCAGCGCACCGCCCTGATGGATGCGGTCTACGAACTGGCGGAAAGGCGCTTCACCCTGTCCCTGAATCACGTAGTCCACGCTGCCATCTTGCAGGATGACCTCGTAATGCTGTGTGGGGAAGTAGCCGCCCCACAGGATGGTTAGGTCAGGCAGGGCAGCTTTCACGCGCTTGCACACGGGGACGGCCTGCCGTAGTTGCGGCCCCGGCATGACGGTAACAGCCAGCAGTTTGGCTTTGGTAGCGCGGGCGCGTTCGATGATCTGCGTGGCAGGATCGTCTATCAGGTTGCCATCAATGAACTCGACATCGTAATCTGCCGCGATCACCGCCGCCACCGCCAGCAGCGACAGCGGCAGACGTTGTTTGCCTTTGGATGTGGAAACAGGGTTGTACAATAAGACGGTATGGCGCATGGTGTCCTCTGCGGGTTGGTCAGCATTTTGTCCCCGATTGTGGCAGATGTGCATTCACCGCGCAACAACAGTTAAGAAGGAACGGGCGCTGTTAACATCAGGTTAGGGGTTGTTTGTCTGACGTGACTTCCCGTGTGCGGCGGTGTTATGAAGCATAGAAATTCGTCGCTCATAAGATGTGACAGGAGTGTGACATGGCTACCCATCGCTTATTGGATGCACTCAGCCGCATCGAGCCAGAACAGGCCGAACGGCTTTTCGGGATCGAATCGGAGACTCATTCTACGGTTGATTTTCTCGCCCCTATTCAACGTGTTGCCATTTTTGCCGAGTCTTTCTTGCCCAAGGTAGACGGTGTATCCAAAACCGCTTTTCTTGCGCTGCGGCATCTTCAACAGACCGGGCGCGAAGTGCTGGTGTTCGCGCCTGATACTGCGCCTGAGATGGTGGGCGGCTCGTATGTTGTACGATTGCCGTCTTTTGGGTTTCCCGGCGTGCCAGAAACTCGTGTGGCGCTGCCCAATCCTATCATCGGGAATGCATTGGATCAGTTTAAACCCGATTTGATTCATCTATTTAGTCCAGCAGTTCTTTCGGCGAACGGAATGTTCGCGGGGCGGCGGCGGAGCATTCCGGTGATCGCCAATTATCAGACCGATTTGCCGGCCTACGCCCATCACTACGGCTATTCGTTCATGTCGCAGCCCACGCGGGATTGGCTGCGCTTCGTTCACAACGGCTGTCATTTGACGCTTGTGCCTTCCCATTCTACGCTGCGCGAATTGCAGGGGTGGGGCTTCCGGCGACTGCGGCGCTGGGGGCGCGGCGTGAATGGGACGCGCTTCAATCCTGCCCGCCGTTCGCTGGGTTGGCGTGAACGGTTGCTGGCGGGGCGTGACCCGAGCGCGCTGCTGTGCCTGTATGTGGGGCGGCTGGCGAACGAGAAGCGGGTTGATCTGCTGCTGGAGGTGGCACGCACCCCCGGCGTGGCACTGACCATCATCGGGGACGGGGCGCTACGGGACGAATTGGAGCGCCGTTTTGCAGGGACGGGTACGCATTTTATGGGCTATCTGTACGATGAGGAACTGGCGGATGCGTTTGCGGCAGCCGATGTGTTCTGTTTCTCCGGCCCCAGCGAAACGTTTGGTCAGGTGGTGCAGGAGGCGCTGGCTTCCGGCTTGCCGACGGTGGTGGTGAACGCGGGTGGCGTGGTTGATCTGGTAGAAGACGGGAAAACAGGTTACATTTGTGAACCATCCCCGGCGGCGTTCGCGGCGGCTGTGCTGCGCCTGCGGGATGACCCCGCGCTGCGGCGGCAGATGTCTATCGCGGCTCGTGAGTATGCCGAAGCACGCCCATGGAGCGCGATCATGGCTCAGCTTGAAGGTCATTACGCCGAAGCGGTCAGCTTGAACCTGCGACAGCGGCGGATTCAGCCGCAGAAATTGTTTTCTACCGCCTTTTTGACCCGTGTAAGAGGACAGTCATGACCGACCCGAATCCCAAAACGCTGGCGTTGATTTCGCACGATGGCAAGAAGGCCGATATGGTGGCCTTTGCGATGGAACATAAAGAAGTGCTGCGGCGCTATCAATTGGTGGCTACCCGCACTACTGGTCAACTGTTGCGCGACAAGTGCGGCCTAAATGTGAAGCAGATGCTGTCTGGCCCGATGGGCGGTG
This sequence comes from uncultured Chloroflexota bacterium, assembly GCA_903904765.1. Next base: position 5,138 of record CAIVEA010000950.1, on the reverse strand, counting down.
ATGCACAGATCGCAGCACAGGTGGCTGAAGGGCAGATTGAGGCGGTCTTTTTCTTCGTAGACCCGCTAACTGCCAACCCGCATGATCCCGATATTCAGGGCTTGCTCCGCATCTGCAACGTACATAACGTTCCGCTGGCAACCAACGCGGCTACCGCCAGTTTCATCATCTCCGGCAAGGCGCTCTAAGCCGTTTTGCGGATGACAAACGCCACCAGCAGCAAACGAAAGCTGGTGGCGTTTATGTGTTTATCGCCTATTCGCCCTGCGGCACTGACCGCAGCAGCACATAGTCAATCACTTGATTGCCGATGCAGCGCCCTTGATCGAGGCCGTTTTCGATGGCAGTGCGGTAGTGAATGCCGCCGTACATGCGCGAAATGGCGGCTTCGGATGCGGCTGCCCAGAACGAGGTGAACGAGCGATCTTGGAAGCCGTGTTTGCGCCCCGAACGATCTGTGAACGCCACCTGCCCGAACATGCGCGTGAGGACAGTGCCCGCCGCGCCCGATACCACTGAATGCCCCGACGGGTATTCCGGGAAGCCGGGAGTGGCGATGAGCGATTGCCAGTTGGGATCAATATATTCCTGAATGTAAGTGACCGGGCGAATCAGGTTGATTTCGTACTTGGTGCGCCATGCCGAAATGAACGCATCTCCCAGCGCCGTGCCGACCAGCGCGTACATCATGGCGGCGCGATCTAGCTTCAAATCCAGCCGATCTACCATCTGATTTTCGATCAGCACCCAGTGTCCGGCAGGCGCGCCGCTGTCGCCGGGGGTGTCCACCCAGTAGCGGGCGATGTCTTTCTGCTCGTTGGTCAGGTTGTCGCCGACAGTTTTGACTTCCAGCGCCTGTAGGTAGAAGGTCGAATCCGGTTCTGTCGAAAAATCAACATTCAGCGGGATATTGCAGGTGCTGGGGTCATACAGTGCGAATGGACGGATTTGACCCCAGAACGGTTCGACGGCCTGCTGCCCCGGCGCGGTGGGAACCCACAAAGACGGGTCGCCGGTGGGCATGTCCCATTTTAGATCGCGGGTTTCGGCGTAGTTGTCGCTGTTAATCCACTCGATGATGGGGGCTGCGACGGCTTCGCCATACCGTGCCGAACGCGCCACAATGTCCGCGCTGGTGGCGCGTTCACGGGAGGCGGTCAGGCTGTCCTGCAAATTGCTGATATCGCGCAGGGTTTGCGGTGTGCCATTTTTGAAAAGCTCTTTGATGACCGTCCCCAGTGCCGCATTCGCGGAGGCCGGCCAGTCGTAAATGCCTTCTTCTTCAGGGAAGGGCGTATCGGGCATGGCGGACAACTGCCCACTCATGGAGATGCCTTCGGGGATGCCGGGCAGCACGGCCTGAAACGCCGTGATTCCGGCGTAAGCATACAGGCGTGAGGCGGCGGGCGCATTGATCGCCTCGGCCTCGGTGCGGTCATACAGCATTTGCATCCATTTGACCAGAACGCCTGCGTCTAAGTCGGCGGCGAGGGGCGAAGCGCCGGTTTCCGCTGCGGGGTGGGCGGTAGTGAAGGGGAGCGATAAGGCCAGCAGCGCCAGTAAGAGGGTGCCGATAAACAGTTTTCGCATACGAGAAAAAGCCTTTCCTGTGGAACAGAAACGCATACAGCTGATTATAAAGGGGTTTGACCAATTTTTTACTCACCGCCCGCTATGCGGGTGTGCGACGGGTTTCAACCGATTTGTTCGGCACGGCGGATGGCGAAGGCCAGCAACCATTCGCTGAAAGCGGATTGCACCAGCGCGAAGCCCATCAGTGCCAAACCGAGCAAGATGCTAAAGGGAATGGTCGCCCAGATTTCGCTGAAGAAGGACAGATGCAAGAACGACAGCCCCCAGTCGCCCATCGCCCCGAATCCGCCCATGAGCAACCATGCAGGCGCACTATCCAGCGGCAGCGTGCCGAGCGTGAATTGCGTGACCGCGATCAACAGCATCGCCAGCAGCAGCAGACGCAGAATCACCAGCACGATTTGCACCAGAATGCTATACACCCGCCCCTGTACCAGCGCCGAAACCAGCAGTCCCATTGCTGCATCCATGCCCATGCCCGTTAAGGGCAGGAGTAGGCTGGCACTCATGACGAAGGCCAGCAGGCACACGCCCACTAAAGGCGAAACGTCCGGCGTGATATTGTTCACCAGCAGGTCAATATAGCGCCCCTGAAACGCAGTCAGGTCGTACAGGATGCCGACGATGAGTACGGCGCGGACGAGGAGTGTGAGTGCCAGCAACGGACTCAAACGGTAATATACGGCGACCCAGCGTGCCCGCAGTAGCAGCCTCGTGCCGCCTTCGGTGGCACGCAGGTTATCCCATGTTTGGCGGCGTTTCTGTTCGCTGACGGTATTCACGGTGAGCGCCAGCGCGGCGATTTGCAGCAGCACCTGTAGGCTGAGCGTGGGCCAGAACAGGATGGCACTCAGGCTTTCGGTCACGTTTTGACCGGGGACATCTTGCAGGAAACGGGTGGCGATGAGATAGCCCGTGCTGAACAGCAGCGTCAGCAGCATAGTTGCGCCCGCCACTTGTAGCAGACGGCGGCGGCGGCTGATGGACTGCGCCGCGCCAATCTCGTAACGCACCAGCGGGTGGCTGACTCGCGCCCAATCGGGAAGCTGCATTCCTAGCCGTTCCAGCATACGTTAAGCCCTCTAGTGTATATACCCTCACCCTGTATCCGTCTCCCTCAGGGTGAGGGAATGAAGAGCTACATCGTCTTCTTACGCCCCTTCGCTCTGAGGGAGAAGGGGATGGGGATGAGGGTAAAAATTCTAGTGTGTCGCCCCGTCCTCGATGTCGCCTAGCACATCCCCGATCTGGTTCTCTAAGGCGCTGATGGCGGTTTGCCAGTCGGCTTCAGGGATTCGGATTGTGCCGTTATTGTCGTTATTATAGCGAATGTAATGAATATACACATCCAGCGGCACATCGCCCAGCATTTGCAAGACGGCAGCGGCATACACGCCCACCTGCAAATGGTAGCGGCGGGCATGTTCCACGATGGCTGCTTTGCCGCCCGTCCAGTGATCCGGGACGTGGCTGGTTTTGTAGTCCACAATCGCCCATGAGCCATCTTCGCGCTGGAACAGCACATCCAAAACGCCGTGCAGGATGCGCTTGTCGGTGCGGAAGATGAAGGGCAGTTCGCGGTAGATTTTGGGGGCGCGGCTTATCTCTTGAAATAGATCGCTGGCCTTGAACAGGTCGAGATCGCGCTTGGCCTGCTCGAATGCCTGCTGGCGCAACTTTTCTTCGAGGATGCCCAACTGCCATGCGTAACTCTGGAGCATGTCTTTCAGCGCATCACCTTCCGGTAGGGTAGGCTGGCTGAGGACGCGATGCACCATCTCGCCGATGATGCGCTTCTGCACCGGATCGGTGCTGTAGCGGCTGACCTGCTCGATGTGACCGGGGACATCCTGCCCCAGACTGCGGCGGAGTGCCTGCCGATGGTAATCGCTGCCCGCTGCGCCGCTGCCGAGGTGCGCGATTTGCGTGGCGGTCAGGTGGCGGGTGAGGGCGGCGCGATTCACGCGCACGGGCTGCGCGAGGGGCGGCACAGCCGTTTCACCCGCTAACGGTTGTCCGGTGACGATGGCATCCGACTGCCACAGGGTGTTGGTGGCGGTGATTGGCTCCGGCACGGTGATGTCTTCCATCGTGAGGCGCACCGGTTGGTTATTTACAAGGATGGGGTCAGTAGGCGGTACAAGCGGATTGACATTGAGGATGCTGCTCAATTTGCCCAACCACGAGTCTTTAGTAGGTTGTTTTGAGGAGAGATTAGAGGTCATGACCAGATAGTCTTGGGCGCGGGTGGCCGCTACATAAAACAGGCGGCGTTTTTCAGCTTTTTCGCGTTCCCCAACAATCTCTTTTTGCTGAGCGAATAGACTGGTTTCCCGTTCGTCATCTGGGACTTTGCTGATGAGCAAACCCTTATCGTTCATCAGAATCTGGTCACTAGATTTGCTCCTCGGGGCATGTTGAATGCTCGCCAGCACCACCATCGGGAACTCCAGCCCTTTGCTGGCGTGAACGGTCATCAGCTTGACGGCCTGCGGGTCGCCGATGAGCGCCTGACTTTCGCGGGTTTCGCGGTCACTCAGGTCGGTGATGGTGGCGGTGAAGTCGCTGAGCGCGAGATAGCGCCCATCTTCCGCAAGGCTGACCAGTTTTTCGGCGTTCATGCGCCGCCGCTGTCCGTCCGGCAGGCCGACCAGCGTGGCGAGGTAGCCAGTGCGGTCAAGCGCCTCGCGCAGCACTTCCGCGATTCGCATCCGTCCGGCGCGGCGGGCGAGGTCGCGCAGGCAGTCGCGGGCGAAGCGGAAGGCCGACAGGTCATCCGGTGGGAGGTCGTCATCGGGCGCGTTCATCAGGCGCGACCACAACGAAGGCCGGGGTTCACCGCGTTTGGGCATCCCGCGCAGTGCCAGCAGCGCATTGTCGCTGAGCATGAACAATGGCGAACGCAGCACCGCCGCCAGTGCCAGATCATCATCCGGGTTGTGCAGTGCCGTCAGCAGGTGCAGCAGATCCCACACTTCCTGACGGTCATAGTAGCCGCGCCCGCTGACGGTGATGAACGGGATGCTCAGGTCAGCCAGTGCCGCCTCATAGGTGGGCATGTTCGTGCCAGCCTGAAACAGGATGGCGATATCGCCATAATTCAGCTGACGGGGTGAGCCTTCGTGACGGTTAAAGATGGGTAGTTTGTCCCTCACCGCTTCTTGGATGTGCTGCGCGATGAGGGCGGCTTCCTGCTCGACGCGCTCATCGTCCTCGTCCCCAGCAGGTGCGGGAACCATGCGGATTTGCAGGAACTCGCGCTGGTTAGGTAGCACGTCGGAGCGGGCGGCCTGCATCGGTTCGCCAAACACGATTTGAAAGCGGCGGACGGCTTCATCTGTCGCGTCTTGCGTGAGTATTTTGTCGAACAGGTGGTTGGTGATTTTCAGCAGATGTTGATGGGTGCGGAAGGATTGCGTGAGGGTGATACTCTGGCCTTTTTCAGGGTTTTTGGTGATGGTGTTCTTCACCGTCTGAAACACGCTCACATCTGCGCCGCGAAACTGGTAGATGGATTGTTTGGGGTCGCCTACCACGAACAGGCT